>CAYNLW010000020.1:0-20619 GCA_964398195.1 uncultured Methylophilaceae bacterium
AATTGATGAGTCTATCCTCTCTCAACAACTGGTTCAAAAAATTAACTCAGTTCATTTGACGCAATGGCCGGATTATTATGCCAATGACCTGAGCAATATTCCCGAAGCCTACAGTACTAATCCCACCTTTGTTCCTTGGACGCCGGGGATGAAAGGCATGTTTGTTGAGGTGATTAGCACATTAGAAAAATATATCAATTTAGACTTCCAGATAGTCACCGACCACAATCAAGCGCATTTGAGCTTGGGGGCATATAGGATGGTGGATACGATAGCCGGTTACGCCTATTACCCACCGGATTCGCCCCAAGATGAACAATTGGGTAGTTATGAGGGGGATTTCTGGCTGAATTCAGATACGGATTTAACTTCCGCTTATACCCGCATGACCATAGCGCATGAATTAGGCCATGCTTTAGGTTTAAAACACCCCGGCAATTACAACGCGGGTGGCGGTGGAACAGATGGGCCTTATTTGGACGCCGAGGAGGATAATTATCGCTACACCATCATGAGTTATAACGATGGCTTAAGTATGAACAGTAAGTATCCTAATTACTACATGATGTATGACATCGCCGCTTTGCAATATTTATACGGCGCCAAAGATTACAACACTGGTGACACTATCATCACCATCAACTATCCATCCCCGACAGCTACTTTCGATGCTTTCGATGTGATTTATGACAGCGCTGGGACTGATACCTTGAGGGTATCTAGCACTAACAAGCCATTAATTTTGAATATCAATCAAGGAGAGTTTTGTTCAATTGGTTATAAAGATGGCTATTACGATAATTTCGCCATTTGCTTCGGCACAGTCATCGAAAATGTCGAGGGTCAAAACGGTGCTGACACCATCATAGGTAACACCGCAGACAACCGCATGACAGGCGGCGCAGGCGCCGATACTTTCGTATTCGGCTCAGAATGGGGCCACGATACCATCACCGACTTCACCCCCGGCACCGATATCATCAGCTTCGCCCGCGACGCCAGCATCAATTTCGCCAGCCTGAATATCCAAGTAAGCAATCAAGACACCATCATCAGCCACGGCACCGATAGCATCACCCTACTCAACGTCACCGCCGCACTAAGCGCTAGCAATTTTTATTTTGTATTGGGGTAGGGGTGAGGCTAAACCAGTAAGTAAACAGAACAAGAATTTTTCATGCTGCTTTCGCCTACAACAATAACCTTCTCACATCGCTGAGCATTAGTCTTAAGTGGCTAGTGAAGCGGGCGCCGTCGGCGCCGTCGATGACGCGGTGGTCGTAGGAGAGGGACATGGGGAGCATGAGGCGGGCTTCGAAGTTGCCGTTGTCGGGGTTGAACACTGGCTGCATGCTGGAGCGTGAGACGCCCAAGATGGCGACTTCGGGGCAGTTGATAATGGGGGTGAACATGGTGCCACCTATACCGCCTAGGCTGGAAATGGTGAAGCAGCCGCCTTGCATTTCTTCGATTTTGAGTTTGCGTTCACGCGCTTTGGCGGATAATTCGCCCAAATCACGTGCGATATCCAGCACATCTTTCTGATCCACATCGCGCACCACAGGCACCACCAAGCCATCTGGCGTATCGCAAGCGAAGCCGATGTGATAGTAGTGTTTCAAAATCAATTGGTCGCCATCTGGGGAAAGCGAAGCATTAAAGTTAGGATACTCGCGCAGCGCGTTAACGGCGGCTTTCATTAAGAAGGCTAACAAGGTCAGTTTAGCGCCCCGTTTTTCCGCTTCTTTTAACATAGATTTACGGAATTCTTCTAAGTCAGTGATATCCGCCTCATCGAATTGCGTCACGTGCGGCGCAGTCACCCAATTGCGGTGCAGATTGGCGCCGGATAATTTCTTAATACGCGATAGCGGTTTGCTTTCTATCTCGCCGAACTGACTAAAATCGATCACCGGCATAGGCAATGCGCTCAGGCTGCCAGCGCTCATCTGCTCGCTGCGTGGCTTGGCAAGCTCGCCTTTGACATAGGCTTGGATATCTTCTTGCACAATACGATTCTTGGGGCCGCTGCCTTTGACCAGTTTTAGATTCACCCCCAACTCGCGGGCGAATTTACGCACCGATGGGCTGGCATGCGCGGCCTTGCCGTCCAAAGGCACTGGGCTGGCGCCAATAGGATTAGGCGTGTCTTGCGGCTGTATCACTTTCGGCACTTCAGGCGCAGGGCGACTTGGTGTTGGGATAGTAGCGGTTGGAATATTGGCCAAGCTGGCTTCCGCGCTGGCTGTGGCGCTGGTCGTGGCTGGCGCATCAGCTGTGGGTTTTGCCTCGGCAGCTGGCTTAGATGCTGCTTTGCTGGCGGCGGGTGCGCTGGTCTGTTGCGCATTCGTCTGCTCATCGCTAGCCTGATCTTCTTTGGCTTCGACCGTCAGAATCAAATTGCCTTGCGCAACTTTGTCGCCCACTTTGATTTTGACCTCTTTGACCACGCCACCAAATGGCGCAGGAATATCCATAGACGCTTTATCCGACTCAAGGGTAATCAATGAGTCATCTTTGGCGATGCTGTCGCCAGCTTTGACCAACACCTCGATCACATCGACGCTGTCAAAATTGCCTATGTCCGGCACTACGATATCTTTAATTGCCATGCTGTTTTTTCCTGTTTGCTGATACGTTACGCTGAATTATCCAGTGCTTACACTTTAGCTGGATTAGCGCGCTTGCTATCAATATTGTATTTTTTAATTGCCTCAGCCGCTTTGCTGGCCGGCAATTTGCCCTCGTCGGCTAATGCTTTCAGCGCCGCCAAGGTCACGTAATAACGATCCACTTCAAAGAAGCTACGCAAGGCCTCGCGGCTATCACTGCGGCCATAGCCATCGGTGCCCAAGCTGATATAGCGACGTGGCACAAAATTACGGATTTGGTCGGCAAATGATTTCATATAATCGGTCGAAGCAATCACTGGCCCTTCGGTCTTGGCTAAACACTGTTCCACATAGCTGGCGCGCGCCGCTTGTTCAGGGTTAAGCAAGTTATGACGCTCAGCGTCCAAGCCCTCACGGCGCAGCTCAGTAAAGCTGGTCACGCTCCAAACATCGGCACTGACGCCCCAATCTTTTTCTAGCAACTCGGCGGCGGCAATCACTTCGCGCAAGATCACCCCAGAGCCCAATAATTGCACTTTTGGCCCTTTGGCTTTATTCACGCTAAATGGATACATGCCCTGCAAAATGCCAGCCTCAACGCCCTTAGGCATAGCGGGATGGGTGTAGTTTTCGTTCATCAGGGTGATGTAGTAATACACATCTTCCTGCTGTTGCACCATGCGGGTCATACCATGCTGAATAATCACGGCTAATTCATAAGCAAAGGTCGGGTCATAGGAAACGCAGTTAGGAATGGTGGCGGCCATCAAGTGGCTGTGTCCATCTTCATGCTGCAAGCCCTCACCATTCAAGGTGGTACGGCCAGCCGTGGCGCCTAATAAGAAGCCTCTAGCACGCGAGTCGCCAGCAGCCCAAGCCAAGTCGCCTATGCGTTGGAAACCAAACATGGAATAGAAGATATAAAACGGAATCATCTGCGTGCCGGATACGCTATACGAGGTGGCCGCTGCCAACCAAGATGAGAACGCGCCGGCTTCGTTAATGCCTTCTTCCAAAATCTGTCCGTCTTTAGACTCTTTGTAGAACATCACTTGGTCATTATCTTGTGGCTCATATAACTGGCCGACTGAGGAATAGATACCAAGTTGACGGAACATGCCTTCCATCCCAAAAGTCCGCGCCTCGTCAGGCACGATAGGCACCACAAATTTGCCCACTTGCTTATCACGCACCAAGGTGCTGAGTATGCGCACAAAGGCCATGGTGGTAGAAATCTCGCGCTCGCCAGTGGCCGCCAGCATATTTTCAAAATCGCTTAAGGGCGGCACATTCAGGGCATTGCCTTGACGACGACGGGCAGGCACATAACCGCCCATTTCCGCTCTGCGTTCTGCCATATATTTCATTTCTGGCGAATCTGCGGGTGGACGATAGTAAGACAAGTTTTCCACTTGCTCATCGGTTAAGGGTAAATCAAAGCGATCACGGAAGGCCTTGAGTGAGGCGATATCCATGCTCTTTTGTTGGTGCGTCGTGTTTTGCGCTTCGCCGGCTTCGCCCATGCCATAACCCTTCACCGTTTTGGCTAGAATCACGCTAGGTTGGCCTTGATGTTGCGTGGCTGCGGCATACGCGGCATACACTTTGTGCGGGTCATGACCACCGCGATTGAGGCGCCAAATATCTTGGTCAGACATGGCCGCCACCATCTCTTTTAATTCTGGATACTTACCAAAGAAGTGTTCACGCGTATAAGCGCCGCCTTTGGCCTTAAAGTTTTGGTATTCGCCGTCCACGCATTCTTCCATGCGTTTTCTTAACAAGCCGTCTTTGTCCATGGCAATCAGTGGGTCCCAATAAGAACCCCAAATCACTTTAATCACATTCCAACCAGAACCACGGAAGTCCGATTCTAATTCTTGAATAATCTTGCCATTGCCGCGCACTGGGCCGTCTAGGCGCTGTAAGTTACAGTTGATGACAAAAATCAAGTTGTCCAATTTTTCCCGTGAGGCCAAGGAAATCGCGCCTAAGGATTCAGGCTCGTCCATCTCGCCATCACCGCAGAATACCCATACCTTGCGGTCAGAGGTATCGGCAATACCACGGTCGTGCAGATACTTTAAGAAACGTGCTTGGTAAATGCCTTGCAATGGCCCCAAGCCCATAGACACGGTAGGGAACTGCCAGAAATCAGGCATCAACCAAGGATGTGGATAGCTGGATAAGCCATTGCCAGCGGTTTCTTGGCGGAAGTTATCCAGTTGTTGTTCGTTAAAACGGCCTTCCAAATAAGCCCGTGCATACACACCGGGCGAGGAGTGGCCTTGGAACATCACCAAATCGCCGCCGAAATGTTCATTGGCAGCGCGGAAGAAATGATTAAAGCCTACGTCATACAAAGTCGCTGCCGATTGGAAGCTGGCAATATGACCGCCTACACCGGGCGATTTTTGGTTGGCACGCAACACCGTCATAATCGCATTCCAACGCACTAGCGCGCGGATTCTGCGCTCCATATCCGGATTGCCGGGGTGGCGCTGTTGTAAATGGGTGGGAATGGTATTCAGATACGCGGTGGTAGCGGTATAGGGCAAATACGCGCCCGAGCGACGGGCTTTATCAATCAGGGTTTCGAGCAAGAAATGAGCGCGCTCAGTTCCCTCGTTATCGAGCACCGCCTCTATGGCTTCAAGCCATTCTTGGGTCTCTTGCGGGTCGTGGTCAGGGGTAAATGCCATGAATATTTTCTCCGGGAAACTTTATTGAATACAGCAGGTATAATCAGTGGCTGTAGGCGAATTTGTCGTTCAACAACAGCGTGGTCAGACAAACTGCACAGCCAATTTCTAGCAATATTTTATCAAGCAATAGGGAAAGCTTAGTCAAAGATTGTTTCATCAATCCGCTATCTTCGCTTTTTTGCTGCTTTTGGTCAAGGAAAAACACGCGATTGCAAGCGATTGTAAATAATTAACATATTGATTTATAAAGGTTTAATTTATCATGGCAATACAAATCCATTACGCCACACAAGCCTTAGCGCAACAGCCGCTGGCGCAGGCCACTACGGCGCAGCACATTTTGCTGGTGGTCGAAGCCAGTCAACAAGAGAGTTTGTCGCAGTTGGCCGACTATAGCGCGCTGCAAAACAAGCTGGCGCGTATAGATAAACCCCTAGCCAGCTTGGCTAAGCAGGCGCAGAGCACGGAATTGGCGCATGGCGCGATTGCGGTGTGGGTGATGCTAGATGAGCAATTAAACACTTTTCAACTGCATACCCGTTTGCGCCTCGCCTTACAAACCCTGCTGGACGAGCAAGCGCAGCATATCGCGGTGGTACTGCATTGCAGCGAAGGCATGTCGCAATGTATGAGTCAGGCGGTGTTATATGTGGCAGGTCTAAATGGTCAGCCCTTGTCACATCGCAAATCCGCTGCCAAGCCAGATGCAGCGCCAGCTGATAAGCCTTTGCAACAACTGAGTTTTTATGCCACGCAACACGCTATGGCGCCGTTTGAGCCTTTGCTGGCGGCTTCTAGCAAGATGGTGCAGGCGGTGGTGGCAGGCAATCACTTATGCCGTCAGCTGACCATGTTGCCGCCCAATGAATTAAATCCCAGCCACTATCGCGCCCGCATCAAACAGCTGGCGCAGCAATATCAATGGCAATGGCAAGAATACGATATGGCAGCCTTGCGCAAGATGGGCGCGGGCGCATTTGTGGCTGTCGGGCAGGGCACGCAACCGGAGGACGCCGCCATTGTGCATTTGCAATATGTGCCCAACAAGCCGAGCAAAAAAGTCGCCATCATAGGCAAGGGCATTTGTTTTGACACCGGCGGACATAATCTTAAGCCGCCTAAATATATGCACGGCATGCACGAAGATATGAATGGTTCGGCGGTGGCTTTGGGCTGTTTGCTGGCCGCCACGGAAGCGGGTTTAGAGGTGCAACTAGATGTCTGGTTGGCGATTGCGCAAAACCATATCAGTCCCAGCGCGTATAAACAAAATGATGTGGTGACCGCGCTCAATGGCAGCACCATAGAAATTATGCATACCGACGCCGAGGGGCGTATGGTGCTAGCCGACACCTTAACCTTGGCTTCGCGCTTAAAGCCCGATTGGATGATAGATTTTGCCACCCTCACCGGTAGCATGGTCAGCGCCTTAGCGGATCGATATTGCGGGGTAATCGCTAATCGTCCCACCTTGGCGCAGCGTGCGGTAGAGGCGGGGGCTAAAGTGGGTGAGCGAGTGTGTGCTTTTCCGTTTGACGAGGACTACGACGAAGAATTGGAAAGCAAAGTGGCTGATATCAAACAATGCACCCTAGAGGGCGGCGGCGACCATATTCACGCAGCACGCTTCTTAAGCAAATTTATTCAGCATGACGTGCCGTGGCTACATGTGGACTTATCTTGCTACAACCACAAAGGCGGCTTGGGCGCGGTAGCCAGCGATGTGAATGGCTTTGGCGTGGCGCTCACCATGCAATTATTGCGTCAGGCGGAATAAGCGGCTGCGCGTCTAGCCAGATAGCTGCCGTCTAGCTAGAAGTTAGCCAAATTCAAAGGCAGCATTAACGCTTCTTGATATACAAGTCGGTAATGGTGCCCTCTTTCATTTCCGCTGCCATAGCAACGGTCTCCGATAAGGTGGGGTGTGCGTGTATGCTCAGCCCCATATCATGCGCATCTGCGCCCATCTCTATGGCCAATACCGCTTCCGCCAATAATTCCCCGGCATTGGTGCCGACGATGCCCGCGCCTATCAAGCGGTGGGTGTTTTTATCAAAGATTAATTTTGTCACCCCTTCGGTGCGGCCTATGGATAAGGCGCGCCCGCTGGCTGCCCAAGGGAAGCTGGCTTTCTCTATTTCTATGCCCTGCGTCTTGGCTTCGCTTTCGGTCATGCCTGCCCAAGCCACTTCAGGGTCGGTATAAGCCACCGATGGAATCACCATGGCTTGGAATTCTACTTTTTCGCCAGCGATGACTTCCGCGGCCACTTTGCCCTCGTGGGTGGCCTTGTGCGCCAACATCGGTTGGCCGACGATATCGCCGATGGCAAAGATATGCGGCACATTGGTACGCATTTGTTTATCCACCGCAATAAAGCCACGCTCATCAACCTTGACCCCAGCCAGTTCCGCGCCTATCAAATGCCCATTCGGACGACGGCCGATAGAGACCAACACGCGGTCATACACTTGGCTGTCTGCAGGCACTTGTTGGTTGCCATTAACACCTTCAAATTTGACATAAATGCCATCGGCTTTAGCTTCTATACTGGCCACTTTGGTATTCAGCATAATCGCCTCAAAGCGTTTTTCCATGCGTTTATGCAGTGGTCTGACCAAGTCGCGGTCGCAGCCTTGTATCAAGCCATCGGTATATTCCACCACGCTAACTTTGCTGCCTAGCGCGTCATACACCGTGCCCATTTCAAGACCGATAATGCCGCCGCCTATGACTAATAATTTTTTGGGAATTTCTGCCAGCGCCAATGCGCCAGTCGAGTCCATAATGCGCTCATCATCAGGCGCACCGGGGAATTTAGCGGCTTGTGAGCCAGCGGCAATAATGGCGTTTTGGAAGCCTATGCGGGTGATTTTTCCATCTGCGCCAGTCACGCTGATTTGATGCGGCGAAGTAAATTTGCCTATGCCATTCACCACCGTCACCCCGCGCTGTTTGGCCATGCCGGCTAAGCCGCTGGTGAGCTTGCCCACCACTTCGTTGGCTTTCCAGTCGCGCAGTTGCGCCAATTCAATGTTAGGCGCACCAAAACTTAAGCCATGTTGCGCGCTTTCTTCTGCCTCGGTAATCACCTTGGCGGTATGCAATAAAGCTTTGGAGGGGATACAGCCAACATTTAAACAAACCCCACCCAAGGTGGCATAACGCTCAATCAATACCACTTGTTTGCCTAAGTCAGCGGCTCTAAAGGCGGCGGTATAGCCACCAGGACCTGAGCCCAACACCACCACTTCACATTCGATATCATGATTGCCTGCGCCCTCAGATACTGGGGCGGCAGAGGCCGCTTGGCTAGCAGCCGAGCTTGCCGCAGCAGCGGGCTTGCTGTCAGTGGCTGCGGAGCTAGTCGGCGCTGCGGCTTGCGCAGGCTGATCTGTGCTGGCCTCAGTTGCGCTACTTTCTAAAGTCAAAATCAAGCTGCCTTTGCTGACCTTGTCGCCCACTTTTAGCATCACTTGTTTGACCACCCCAGCTTGTGCGCTAGGAATATCCATAGAGGCTTTATCCGATTCAACGGTAATCAAACTATCTTCTTTGGCCACCGTATCACCCGGTTTCACCAACACCTCAATTACATCTACGCTATCAAAGTTTCCAATATCGGGAACCAATACATCGACAAGCTGAGCCATAGCTACCTTCAAATCTAAATCAAAAAGACGGCTATTTTAACATTATTCAAGCCGCGCCTATTGCTTGTTAGATATCCTGCGCGAGGGCATGGCATTGCCCACCTTTTTGTTTAGCGCTTGTCGGCAAATAGGCCGGCCGTGCTACACTCCAGCCCTATGAATCATCCCTTAAGTTTTCCTATTTTGCGCCTATTGGCAGACGGCAAATTCCATTCTGGGGAAGCCATTGCCACGCATTTTAAAGTCACACGCACTACCGTATGGCACGCGATACAAGCGGTGCAAAAGCTGGGGGTGGAAGTATTTTGTGTGCGAGGCAAAGGCTATAGGCTGCCGCAAGCGATACGCTTATTAGACGACGCCGCTATTTTGCAGTCTATAGGCCCAGAGCGCGCTTGGTTTCATTTGCAAGTGCATGACAGCCTGCCTTCTACCAATAGTTTTTTAATGCAAGTGGCGCATCCCAATATGAGCCAAGCCGCACCTCACGCGACTTGTGTGGTGGCGCAACTGCAAACTGCAGGCAAGGGCAGACGCGGGCGCGAGTGGCAATCTGCGCTGGGCGCTAGCCTGACCTTTTCTTTGTTATGGCGCTTTCAATGTGGCGCGGCCGCCTTATCCGGACTGAGCTTGGCGATAGGGGTAGGGATAATCCGCGCTTTGCATAGTTTGGGCTTACCCCACGCACAGTTGAAATGGCCTAACGATGTATTGGTGATGCAGGACAATCAAGCAAGCAAATTGGCCGGCATCTTGATTGAGCTGCAAGGCGATATGGAAGGCCCTAGCGCGGCGGTTATCGGCATAGGCTTGAATATGCAGTTGCCCGAGGCGGTGAAACGGCAAATCGACCAACCGGTGATAGACCTGTATAGCTTGCTAGGCTCGCAGATGGATCCCAATCAAGTGCTAGGCCGTTTATTGCAACATCTGTCGCAAGTGCTGGCCACCTTTGAACAGCACGGCTTTGTCGCCTTACGCGATGAGTGGTTGCAGCATCATGCCTTGCAGCAAAAAGCGGTGCGTATATTTATGCCCGATGGTCGCGAGCAATTAGCGCAGGTCACCGGTGTGGCGGATGACGGCATCTTGCTGGTGCAAACCGCGCAAGGTGAACAGCGCTTGGCAGCGGGGGAAATTAGTTTGCGAGTGCAGCCATGAATGGTCAAACTAAATTAGTTATCGATATCGGCAATCGCCGCGCCAAATGGGTGTTAATGGCCAGCGCTGAACAGATACTGCAACAAGGCGCCATCGAATTAAGCCAGTTGGCTGCCAGCGAACCAGCCGTGCAAAGCCTGCTATCAGCCGCTCAGCATAGCCAAGCCATCGTCATCGCTAGCGTGGCAGATGCAGCCATCAATCAACAGTTGCAAGCCCTATTAGCTCCCACACAACAGCCTATACATCAACTGACCATGGCCGCGCTCAGCCAGCAAGCATGCGCCTTGCGCAACGCCTATCAAACGCCGACTCAGCTAGGCATAGACCGCTGGTGTGGCGCCTATGCGGCATGGCATTTGGCACAACAGGATTGCTTAATCGTCAATGCGGGTAGCGCTTTGACGGTGGATGCCATCCATCAACACACTTATCTAGGCGGCATTATTTGTCCAGGCTTGGCTTTGCAACAACAAGCATTGGCGCAGCTGGCATTTCAAAAGCAGACCGCGCAGGGCAACCCTAGTAAAACCGAAGTGGCGGCATGGGCGGGCAGCTGGCAAGCCTTTCCCAACAACTCGCAAGACGCTTGCTACAACGGTGTGCTACGCGGCATGACAGGCGCCATCCAACAGCAATATGCTTTATTACAACAACGCGCCGGCGCAGCGCCTATCTGTTATCTCACTGGCGGTGACGCACCTGTGCTAGCGCCTTTGCTAGAGGCGCAGGGGATTAAGCTAATGCATGAGGCAAATTTGCTGTTAAAAGGAATTTATTTATTCGCCAGCTAGTCTGATTCATTCAACAATAAATGCCACGCACGGCGGACTGTTAGCCACGGCAGACTGTTTACCACGGCAAATTAAATCACCATCAATTACATCAGCAGAACAAGTTAACTTGCAAAATAGCCAAGTTTTTACATACCAAGTGTTGTATTTAAGGACGATATATTTGTGCGATATAGCTTAGCCATTCTTATCACGCTAGCCCATGCCTTGGCGCTGGCTGAGCCTGCGCCCATCAAAACCGATGCGATCGATATACGCGAAAGCAGCAGCACCAGTCAGCAGCTCAATGCATACACACAAAAAGTGGTGATAGACCGCCAGCAAATCGACAATATGGGGGTGATGACGGTAGGCGATGTATTGGGCAAATTGCCCGGTATTGAGTCATTTAATGGCGGCCAGCGGGCGCGTGGCATGTCGCGTGATTCAGTGCAGATGTTGGTCGATGGCGAGCGGCAGTCCGGCGGTGGAATGGGACCTTTGTCGCGCTTGCCGGCCAGTGAAATTGAACGGGTGGAAATCGTGCGTGGCAACTCTGCCGAGTTCGGCGGCTCCTCGGCGATCACCGTTAATGTGGTGCTAAAAAATGCGCTGAGTGCGCAACCCAGCGAATACAAAGTCGGCTTGGGGGTGCGCCGCGATGAGCCTAACTACCAAATCAGCTATACCCTGAATGGCAGTCGCGATGGCTTGCCTAGCGACAGCAAATTGTCTTGGTCTTTGCCGTTTACTTTATATACCAGCCGCACACCGATTAATACTTGGCAATATCGCGACAGCTCTAGACCAGATTTTACTTGGCTGGAGCGTAGCGATGGGGTGGCTAGCTTGGCGCATTTTGGGGTAAGCCCCAAGCTGACATGGAAATCTGGGCGCGATAGCGTCACCCTGCTGCCTATGATTTTTTATGGTCCTAGTCAGCGCGATAGCGAGGCCGAGATTTTGTCTAGCCCACGCAGCGCTAGTTTTAGAAGGCTGAATGAAGATGTGTATAGCCGAATCATGCGGTTGCGCATCAATACTGAAAAATTTATCGGCGAAAGCAAAATCTCTGGTCGCCTTTCCTATAACCATAGGTTAAATGACACCGATACTTCACGTTTTTCTGATGAGCCACTAGGCAATGTGTTTAATCGCTTTAGCCATATCAACCGCGAATACGAAAATAATTTCGCGCTGCGTTTAGACCACCCCATAGATAGCCATTATCTTTCCATATCCGCCGAGATCAACGATTTGCGCCGCCATGATGAGCAGAGCGCTGGCGGCTTGGCGCTTAATCTAGGCAACAACAGTGCGCAGTCACGCGAAAATATTTTGTGGCTGCAAGACGCATGGAATATTAACGACAGCAGCGCGCTCACCACCGGTTTGCGCTTTGAGCAAATCAAATTAAATGCCACTGGTTTAAATACCACTGCCTCTAGCAATCAAACTTCTGCGCTCTTGCCCTCGCTAGCATTTCGCTGGCAACCCAATCCTAGCTATGTGTTACGCAGCTCTGTGGGGGCGGGTTTAAAAGCGCCTAAGTTAAACGAAATCACCAATGCCGCCGCGCTCAGCGTGGCATTAAACACCCCGCTAGATGCCGATATTCGCGGCAATCCCAATCTTAAGCCAGAGCGTAATGTCAATTTAGAGCTGGCTTTGGAGCGCTATTTTGCCGATAAAGCCAGCGTGTTATCGGCCAATGTGTATGTGCGTGCCACCGAAAATTTCACCGAGCGGATTATTGCGCTAGAGGGCAATCGTTGGGTGGATAGGCCACAGAATGTGGGCGATAGCCTGCATTGGGGGATAGAGCTGGACGCTAAACTCAAGACCGATGAGTGGGCTTGGCGCGGCGGTACTTTACGCTCGCATTTACTGATTCCGCGCAACCGCGTTGAGGATGATCGTTTGGGCGTGACCCGTCGTGCCAAAGAGACACCGGTATATACCTTGACGCTGGGCTGGGACCAAAATATTCCGCAATGGAAATCTAGTATGGGAGTAGATGTACAGATTTTTGGTCGCAGTGAAACCGCTTTGCCTGACGAGCAATATGCGTTTAGCAAAGCGCGTACTTTGTTAGATGCTTATTTTGTCTATCAAATCGAGCCGCAGCTGAAATTGCGCGTAGTGGGCAGAAATTTATTGGCCGAAGACACGCTCAATCGCAGCCGCTTTTTGTCGGGCGTGGAGCAATGGCAATACAGACTGAACGACTATCAATATCCTAGTTTGATGGTATTTTTAGAGGGGACGCTGTAGTTTGCTTGGATGTAAAGTCTGACTAGATTTTATTAAACGTATCCACATCAAACGCTTTACCCACTTCCGCGTCGGCGTCCACATCAGCCCCCAGCTTATTCAACTGTTGCATCACTTCTTGTAGCTTAGCGTCTTGCGCGATAGCGTGGTCTAGCAAAGCGTGTATGGCTTTAGACATAGGATCATTTTCATTATCGCTGACCGCATAAGCACTAAAGCCAATTTTCTCTGCCATCTGGTCGCGTTGTTGCTGCTGCGCTTGTTCCACAATACGCGCAGGAATCCCCACCGCCGTGGCGCCTTGTGGCACGTCTTTCACCACCACCGCGTTAGAGCCGATTTTGGCGCCTGCGCCCACCGTAATCGGTCCCAAGATTTTCGCCCCAGCGCCCACCACCACATTAGCTTCTAGCGTAGGGTGACGTTTGCCTTTATTCCATGAAGTGCCGCCCAAAGTGACGCCGTGATACAGCGTGCAGTCATCGCCTATGATGGCCGTTTCGCCTATCACCACGCCCATGCCGTGGTCGATAAAGACACGGCGACCTATTTGTGCGCCGGGGTGAATTTCTATGCCAGTCAGCCAACGAGCTAGATGCGAAACAAAGCGCGCTAACCAATAGCAATGCCAGCGCCACAAGCGATGGGCGAGGCGATGGATAAGCAAGGCATGCAAACCGGGGTAGGTGGTTAATACCTCCCAGTAAGTTCTTGCGGCTGGATCGCGCTCGAATACCACGGCGATGTCCTGTCTCAACTTATTTAGCATAGCCACCTCTATTTTTGCTGATGGTTTAACGGGTTTTGCGTCAGTTTTAATATACCACGCAGCATATCCAATTCCTCTTTTTCCAAACTGGCGCGCGCATAGATGCGCCGCATTCGGGTCATCAAGCGGCGTGGCGCTTGTGGGTTAAGGAAACCGATATGCAATAACGTTTGTTCTAGATGACGATAGAAATCTTCCATCTCATCGTTAGTCGCCAACAGCGGCATCTCGCCCTGCGGCAACTGGCCGCCCAGACTGGCCATGCGCAATTCATAGCACATCACTTGCACCGCCGCTGCCACATTCAGCGAAGAACAGTCTGGGTTGGTGGGAATCATGGCCAATAACTGACACAGGTCCAACTCGCGATTGCTCAAGCCACTCATCTCATTGCCGAAAACCAAGGCCACCGATTGCTGCTGTGCTGCTAGCGCTGCGGCGCGGGTGGCGGCTTCACGCACATCAACTAATGGATGTGATAACTCGCGCCGCCGCGCGCTTAGCCCGATAGCTAAGGCACAGCCATGCAAGGCCTGATCCAAGCTGTCGCAACAAATGGCGCGTGCCAACACATCGTCGGCATTGCTGGCCATGGCAGTGGCTTCGGGGGCGGGAAAGTGTTTGGGTTGCACTAAATACAGTTGTTCTATCCCCATGGTTTTCATGGCGCGCGCGGCGGCACCAATATTGCCGGGGTGACTGGTATTACTCATGACGATACGAAAATGTTGCACAGTGTGACCTAATTAGTTTTGGCGAGTGGGGCGTAACGCTATAAAATACTATTTTATCAGTTATTCCCGCTCTTTAATCCCAGACCGACTTGCCTAGTCTGCAACATAGTCTGCCAGCACTGGCTGACAATACTAGGCAAACAGTCACTAGACCCGTTTTTTTCAGGAAGTTGATACATGCATCCAATGTTAATAAATGCCGTTAAAGCGGCGCGTAAAGCCGGCACCATTATCAATCGTGCGGCGCAAGACGTCAGTGCGATTAAGGTGATGAACAAGACCTTTAACGATTTTGTCAGCGAAGTTGACCATGCCTCTGAGCAGGCGATTATTGAAACCCTGAAAGAAGTCTATCCCGACCACGGTTTTCTGGGCGAAGAAAGCGGCCAACAGCAAAATAATTCCGAATATCTGTGGATTATCGATCCACTCGATGGCACCACCAATTTCCTGCATGGCTTCCCGCAATACGCGATTTCTATTGCCTTATTACATCAAGGCCAATTAAATCAAGCGGTGGTGTATGACCCGACCAATAATTTATTATTCACCGCCAGCAAAGGCGGCGGCGCGTTTCTTAATGACAGACGCATACGGGTGAGTCAGCGCACCAAGTTGCAAATGTCGCTGATAGGCACCGGCTTTCCATTCCGCGAATTTCAATACTTAGACACCTATATGGCCATGCTAAAAGAGATGATTAAAAATACCTCAGGCATACGTCGCCCAGGCGCTGCGGCACTAGATTTATGCTATGTGGCAGCCGGCTGGACCGATGGCTTTTGGGAAATCAATTTATCGCCTTGGGATATCGCCGCTGGCGCCTTGATTATCAAAGAAGCCGGTGGCATTGTGGGCGATTTCGAAGGCAACGAGAGCTGGCTACATTCCGGTAATATCGTGGCCGGTAATCCGAAAATCTTCGCCCAGTTGTTGCAGACTTTGCAGCCCTTTGTCACGCCAGAGTTAAGCACAGCAGCGGCGGTGAAACGTTTCTAAACAGCTAATCTTGAGCGTTATTTAGCAACCTATTGTTAAGGCACCAACACAATGAAAAAAATCACTAAAGCGGTTTTTCCTGTGGCAGGTTTGGGCACACGTTTTCTGCCAGCGACCAAGGCCAATCCTAAAGAGATGTTGCCGATTATTGATAAACCGCTGATTCAATATGCGGTAGAAGAAGCCATAGAGGCCGGTATCACCGATATGATTTTTATTATCGGCCGTAATAAACGCGCCATTCCCGATCACTTCGATATGGCGTATGAGTTAGAAACCGAACTGGAACTGAATGGCAAAACCGAATTATTAAAAATCGTACAAAACATTATCCCCAAACATATCAACTGCATTTATCTGCGCCAAGCGCAAGCCTTGGGGTTAGGGCACGCAGTGAAAATGGCGCAGCCCGTGGTCAACGATGAAGCCTTCGCGGTTCTGTTGGCAGATGATTTACTAGACGCCAAAGTATCGGTGATTAAGCAGATGGTTGAGGTGTATCAACAGCACCAATGCTCGGTGCTAGGGGTGCAAGACGTGCCCAGAGAACAAACCAAAAGCTACGGCATTGTGGCCACCAAGCCCTTAGCTGAGCGCTTAGAACAAGTCACCGCCATCGTAGAAAAACCCCAACCAGAAGTCGCCCCATCTACACTTGGCGTAGTCGGTCGCTATATTCTGACACCAAGAATTTTCCATTACCTAGATCAAATTCAACCCGGCGCCGGCGGCGAAATCCAACTCACCGACGCCATCTCCGCCTTACTGGCCGAACAAACCATCTTAGCCTACCGCTACAACGGTGTCCGCTACGACTGCGGCTCCAAACAAGGCTACCTAGAAGCCACCCTACGCCTAGGCCTGCGCCACCCCGAAGTCGGCGCCAGCCTAAAAGCCCTAATGCAAAAAATCGTCAACGAAGAAAAATTCAGCTAAGTCCGCCGATATGCTGGCGGAGTTCTCGTAGGTTGGGCTGAAGCATGAAGCCCAACACAGCGGTCGTGGACACATCTCTGTTGGGCTTCCTATCGTCAACCCAAGCTACCAATTAAATGTATAGGATGCTCTGACGTAAGGAAGCGCATCAATCCCGGTGATTAAGGAAAAAATACCTTATTGGTTTTGTCCTAGATTCTGCGACTGCGCGCAGAATGACATTGTAGAAAGTCCCTTTTTGGTTTGGAAAGCCGCTGGATAAGGTCGCGTAACAACTAATCCTCTACCAACCCCAACATCTTAAGCGTTTGTTGACGGAGTTTGATTAGGGTTGCTTTGTCTTCGATGAGGTTGTGGCCGTAGGAGGGCATGAGTTGGCGTAGTTTGTTTTGCCAGTTGGCGGATTGCATTTGTGGGAAGCAGCGTTGCAAGATGTTGACCATGGCGTTGACTGAGGTTGAGGCGCCGGGCGATGCGCCTAATAAAGCGGCTAGTGTGCCGTCTTGGGCGCATACAATTTCGGTGCCGAATTCTAGTTTGCCGCCGGTTTGTTCACAGTGTTTGATGATTTGCACGCGCTGACCCGCTTTGACGATTTTCCAGTCTTTGCTGTGGGCTTGCGGGAAGTATTCGCGCAGGCTTTGCATGCGTTGGCGTTTGCTTTTGAGCGCTTCTTTAATTAAATAATTGGTCAATTTGCGATTCTGCATACCAGCCAATAGCATGGGTTTGAGGTTGTCGCGTTTGACCGATTTGACTAGATCTAGCAGCGAGCCTTGTTTTAAAAATTTGGTGGTGAAGCCGGCGAAGGGGCCGAATAATAAAGCGGGTTTGCCGTCGATATAGCGGGTGTCTAAATGTGGCACCGACATCGGTGGTGCGCCTAGCGCGGCTTTGCCATAGACCTTGGCTTGATGTTGTTGCACTAGCGCTGGGTCGTGGCTGGCTAGCCATAGACCGCTGACCGGGAAGCCGCCATAGCCTTTGGCTTCTGCGATACCGGATTTTTGTAACAGGCTGAGCGCTGCGCCACCAGCACCTAAAAACACGAATTGGCTGCGCAAGTCCAGCACGCGCCGTTTAACACGATTGATGGCTTTAATCTGCCATTCGCCATTGGCGGATTGCTGCAAAGATTGCACTTGATGGCTAAGCAATAATTGGAAATTGTCTTGTTGCTGTAGATAGTCAATCAAGCCGCGACTAATCGCACCAAAATCCACATCTGTGCCATAAGCCACTCGTGTAGCAGCGCATACTTGCGATTGACGTTGTTGCATGACCAGCGGCATCCAATCCATCAGTTGCTTGGGGTCATCGCTAAATTGCATATCGGCGAATAGATGATGTTGTTGCAATAGGCGATGCCGTTCACGCAAAAACGCTACATTGTGCTCGCCCCAGACAAAGCTGATATGCGGGGTGGCGTGAATAAAATCTTGCCGGCGCAATATGCCTTGTTGCACACAATGTGCCCATACTTGCAGAGATTGTTCAAACGCGGCATTAATCTCTAAAGCGCGTTGTATGGCGATGCTGCCATCGGCTTGTTGCGGGGTGTAATTCAGCTCGCAATAGCCAGCGTGGCCGGTGCCTGCATTGTTCCAAGCATTGGAGCTTTCGCTGGCCACTTGGTTGTCGCGTTCTAGCATCACGATACGCAATTGCGGGTCTAGCTGATGCAGCAAATAGGCCAGCGTGGCGCTCATAATGCCGGCGCCTACTAGGACCACATCTACTTTTTCATGATGGCTTAAATCGCTCATTTTTCCACTTAACACTGTCCGCTATTACCGGCTCAAAAAGAAAGGGCGTGCTCGCCCTTTCTGTCTGCTATCACTGCTGGTAGTGATTAGGATACCGATTGCTTTAATTGTTCCAATATTGCTGGGTTTTCTAGCGTAGAGATATCGGAAGTAATTTCCTCTCCTTTGGCTAGGCTACGCAACAAACGGCGCATAATTTTACCAGAGCGCGTCTTAGGTAGATTATCGCCAAAGCGAATATCGTCTGGCTTGGCAATCGGGCCTATCTCTTTGCCCACCCACTCACGCAGTTCGGCGACAATTTTCTTGGCATCTTCGCCAGTCGGGCGCGCTTGTTTGAGCACCACATAAGCCACGATAGATTCGCCTTTGACTTCGTGCGGTTTGCCCACCACCGCGGCTTCTGCCACGATGGGGTTGGCGACCAAGGCTGATTCAATTTCCATAGTGCCCAAGCGGTGGCCGGATACATTCAGCACATCATCGATTCTGCCCATAATGGTGAAATAGCCCAGCTTGGCATCGCGCACCGCGCCATCGCCAGCCAGATACAGCTTGCCGCCCAAATCTTCCGGGAAGTAAGACTTGGCAAAGCGTTCGGGGTCGCCCCAGATGGTGCGTATCATAGATGGCCAAGGGCGCTTAATCACCAATAAACCGCCATTGCCCCATGCGATATCTTTGCCGGTTTCGTCCACCACATCGACCATAATGCCGGGGAAGGGCAGGGTGCAAGAGCCGGGAATCAAGGGGGTGACCGGCAAGGGGGTAATCACATGGCCACCGGTTTCCGTTTGCCAGAAGGTATCCAAAATGGGACAACGGCCTTTGCCGACTTCTTCGTGATACCACATCCACGCTTCCGGATTAATCGGTTCGCCCACCGAGCCTAATAAGCGCAGGCTGGATAGGTCAAATTGCTTGGGATGCACCGCCTCATCGCCAGAAGCAAATTTAATTAAGGATCGAATGGCGGTTGGTGCGGTGTAGAAAATGGTTACTTTGTGTGCTTGTATCATGCGCCAGAAACGGCTGGCGTCAGGATAGGTGGGGATGCCCTCAAAGATAATTTGCGTGGCGCCCATAGCCAATGGGCCATAAGCCACATAGGTATGGCCGGTAATCCAGCCCACATCGGCGGTGCACCAAAAGATATCGCTGTCTTTGATATCAAAAGTCCAACGCATGGTATTGGCGGCATGCAATAAAAAGCCCGCAGAGGAATGCTGCACGCCTTTAGGCTTGCCGGTGGAACCCGAGGTGTATAACAAGAATAAAGGATGCTCGGCATTTACCCACACCGGCTCACAGCTTTGCGCTTGACCATCAATCAAGTCATGCCACCAAATATTATTGGCCTTGAAATCTACCTCGCCACCGGTGCGCTTGAATACCACCACTTTTTCTACGCTGGCGCAGCCCGGCATAGCCAAGGCTTCGTCCACAGCGGGTTTTAAGGGAATATTTTTACCGCCACGGAATTGCCCGTCAGCGGTAATCACCATTTTCGCGCCGGTGTCTTGAATCCGTTCTTGCAAGCTCTTGGCAGAAAAGCCACCGAATACCACAGAGTGGGTCAAGCCCAAACGAGCGCAGGCTTGCATGGCGACTACCGCTTCTATGCCCATAGGCAAATAGATAATCACTCGGTCGCCTAGCGACAAGCCTAGGGTTTTTAGGCCATTGGCAAATTGGCAAACGCGCTGAAATAACTCGCGGTAAGTAATATGGCTGCTGCTGCCATCGTCGGCTTCAAAAATAATGGCGGTTTTGTCGCCCCGTTTTTCTAAATGACGGTCTAGACAGTTATACGAAACATTTAACTCGCCATCATCAAACCAACGATAGAAGGGCGCTTTGCTCTCGTCTAATACGCGGCTAAACGGCTTTTTCCAATCGATTAGTTGTTTGGCAAGGTCGCCCCAAAAGCCCTCATAGTCTTGCGCTGCCTGTTGGCATAAGGCTTGATATTGCTCCATGCTATTGATGGTAGCTTGCTGGACGATTTGTGCACTCGGATTAAAAATTCGAGTTTCATGCATTACAGATTCGATAGCACTCATGGCTTGATTACTCCCAACGGTTACTTCGCTTGCTTCAGCGATTTTTTTAGCCTGTTAAATATACAGTGTTTGCCTACTTTCCTGCACTCCTAAACAAAATTTTTTTGCAGCCCAGCGTGGCCTAAAGCCCATCACCCCGCCACAATCCCTATCACCTTTTTATGCTGAGAATCA
>CAYNLW010000021.1:0-20518 GCA_964398195.1 uncultured Methylophilaceae bacterium
ATAAATAAGTCAGCGAGCCCAAAATCATGGACAACGGCAAAATCACCACAAAAATTGCCTTGATAGACAGCGGTGCATTATTCCAAAAATAGGCCATACGACTGCGTGACTTGCTTAATGGCTGGCGCAGGAAAGACATAAGCGTAACCTTTTTATTTAAATGGCAAATTGCATTATACCGACAGCCTTTACTAGCGTGGACGCTAACCGGCCTTGAGCAAGGGAAAAGTCGCCGCATATGCTGATTAGCATACAGGCATATCGGTCATTCGGCCTATGCTTAAATCGCTTAAGCTGAATAGAATCAGTTTTTCTAATACGCGCTATTAAAAAAGCTTAACTATACTTTCATAGATTTAGCGCATCATCACAATATCAGCGCCATCTCAATGATGGCGTTTAAGTGTCAACACAGTGCCAGCATGGTGGCATTGTGTCAGGCTGTTAAAAAGGATTTTGCATGTCACTATTTAGCCATATCAAACAAGACCTACCCGCCAGCATCATCGTATTCTTCGTCGCCTTGCCGCTATGTTTAGGCATTGCGCTAGCTTCTGGTGCGCCTTTATTCGCCGGCATTATCGCTGGGGTGATAGGCGGCATCGTGGTTGGCAGCATAAGTGGCTCGCCCTTGGGGGTGAGTGGCCCAGCAGCTGGCTTGGCGGTGGTGGTATTAAGCGCGATTCAAAGCCTAGGTGGCTGGCAGGCTTTTTTATTAGCCGTGGTAATCGCCGGTGTAATACAAATCTTATTGGGCTTGTTGCGCGCCGGCTTTATCGCTTTCTTTTTTCCATCATCAGTAATCCGCGGTATGTTGGCCGGCATAGGCTTAATTATTATTATCAAGCAGTTTCCTCATGCAGTGGGTTATGACCAAACCTTTGAGGGCGATGAGACGCTACCCTCTTTATTCACTGGCAACGTGCTAGAGACCTTTCTCGCTATGTTCGATCGGGTGACCTATGGCGCCATTGCTATCGCGCTAGTATCGCTAGCGATTTTGTTATTATGGGATGTGTGGCTGAGCAAGAAATCTAAATTGTTCCAAATCTTGCAAGGCCCTATCGTGGTAGTTGCGCTAGGCATATTGCTTACGCATTTATTTAGTCTACCGCAATTCAGTTTGTTAGCGCTGGAGCCTGAACATCTGGTGGAATTACCCGAGCTGAAATCGCTGGCAGACTTGAGCAACTATCTTACCTTGCCGGATTTTTCCCAATGGCAAAACCTAGAAATTTATAAATTCGCTTTGGTGATGGCCTTGATCGCCAGCGTAGAAACCCTATTGTGCGTAGAGGCGACCGATAAATTAGACCCCTATAAACGCGTTACCCCAACCAATCTTGAGCTTAAGGCACAAGGCGTGGGCAATGTGATTTCAGGCTTAATCGGCGGCTTGCCGATTACCCAAGTGATTGTGCGTAGTTCCGCCAATATTACCTTTGGCGCCAAATCCAAACTTTCTACCATACTGCACGGCATATTTTTGCTGATTAGTGTGCTCACCATCGCGCCGCTCATGAATATGATTCCGCTCGCCAGCCTAGCAGCTATTCTGATGTTGGTGGGTTATAAGCTCACCAAACTAGATTTATATCAACAAGTGTTGCGCCAAGGTTATCGCCAGTTTGTGCCGTTTATCGTGACGGTGGTGGCGATTTTATTGACCAATTTATTAAGCGGCATTTTGCTAGGCTTGGTGGTGAGCTTATGTTTTACGCTTTATCAAAGTTATTGCCACTCGCACTATATGGACGCCAGCACCAAAGATGAGCATGGTCTACAAGTGCACTATATCCAGTTGGCAGAACAGGTGTCTTTTTTCAATAAGGCAAGTATCATTCAACAGTTAGAGCAATTGCCTGAGCATTGCAAAGTCGTGATTGATGCCACCCGCTCCACTTATGTGGACCCAGATATCGTAGAAGTGGTCGATAATTTCCGCTTACACGCAGCGTTGAAAAATATCAAACTAGAAACAAAAGGAATTTAGGAGAACTTATGTACACCCATCCATTACTGGATAGAGATAAAGTCACCCCGCAGCAAGCCTTAGAGATTTTGCAGGAAGGCAATCGCCGCTTCACTGACAATGTCACCGCCAATCGCGATGTGCGTCAGTTAGTGCAAATCACCAAAGATAAACAACATCCTTTTGCTTCTATCCTCAGTTGTAGCGATTCTAGAGCGCCAGTGGAAATGCTGTTTGATCAAGCCTTGGGTGATATTTTTAGCGTGCGTTTAGCAGGCAATATCGCCACCAACTACGCGATTGCCAGCCTAGAGTTTGGTACCAAATATTTAGGCAGCAAATTAATAGTAGTCTTGGGGCATAGCAGTTGTGGCGCCATTAAAGCCGCTTGCGATGATTTTAGCGATGGCCATATCACGCAACTGATAGAGTTGATTAAACCAGCAGTGGTGATGGAAAAGAGCGAAACCGCATCGCGTAATTCAGGCAATAATGAGTTTGTCAGAAAAGTTTGTGAGCTGAATATCCGCCATCAAATGCACCAAGTGGTGTACCAAAGTGAGATTATCCAGAAACTATTAGAAGCCCGCATCATCGGCTTGGTGGGTGCGGTGTATGACTTATCTTCGGGCAAAGTGGATTTCTTGCAAGATACTTTTATCGGCTAATCCCAATGCAGACTAGGATTAGTCAGGGCGATTAAGCGGATATCGCCCTAGCGATGTCCTTCTTTGGCCATATTGATGGAATATTTAGGAATCTCTACCACCAAATCCGTTTCGCCCACCATGGCTTGGCAGGACAGCCGAGAATAAGGTTCTAAGCCCCAAGCCTTATCCAGCAAATCTTCTTCTTTTTCTTGCATTTCATTTAAAGAATTAAATCCCTCACGCACGATGACATGACAAGTGGTGCAGGCACACACTTTGTCGCAAGCGTGGTCGATATCAATCTCGTGTTGCAACAAAGTGTCGCAAATAGACTGGCCAGTGGCGGCTTGTATCACCTTACCGCTGGGGCATAATTCTTCGTGGGGCAAGACAATAATCTGCGGCATAACAATTCCTAAATTAAATCGCTCAATACATCTAAATTAAATATTCAATTGTTTCACATCTTTACCCGCCAAAGCCAACTTAACAGAGGCGTCCATACGCTTAGCAGCAAAGCGCTCGGTAGCGTGATTAAGGCTTTCTATGGCGGCTTGTATAGCGTCTTTTTTATCCGTGGCACACAAGGCCTGCAAGGTCTGCATATGGGTATTAATCTCGGCTAGCTCGACTTCGCTAAGCAAATCGCCATCTTGCTGTATAGCCACGCGCAGCGCTTGCAACAGACTTTCTGCGTCCACTAAGGCCTCGCGTAAAGCACGCGCTTGTTTGTCTTGCTCGGCCGAGTTAAACGAGGCTTGTAGAATTTGGCTAATTTCTTGTTCAGTTAAGCCATACGAGGGTTTGACCACGATATCGGCGCTAACGCCGCTCGATTGCTCAGTGGCAGAAACCGATAACAAGCCGTCTGCATCGACTTGGAAAGTCACTCGAATTCTCGCCGCACCTGCCACCATAGGCGGAATGCCACGCAACTCAAATTTGGCTAAAGAGCGACAGTCGCTGACCAAGTCGCGCTCGCCCTGCACCACGTGCAAACTCATGGCGGTTTGCCCATCTTTAAAGGTAGTAAAGTCTTGCGCCCTCGCCACCGGCAAAGTGGAGTTACGCGGAATAATGCGCTCTACCAAGCCGCCCATGGTCTCTATGCCCAAGGATAGGGGAATCACATCGAGCAACAGCAAATCATCATCGCTACGGTTGCCGGCTAGCGTATTGGCCTGAATGGCAGCGCCTAGCGCGACCACTTTATCGGGGTCTAAATTGGTTAAGGGTTGTTGCTGAAAGAACTCTGCCACCGCATGCCGAATATGCGGCATACGGGTCGCCCCACCCACCATCACCACGCCTTGTACTTGCTGTATGGTTAAGCCAGCATCTAGCAAGGCCTTTTTGGTGGGCTGCAAGGTTTTATTGACCAAGCCTTGGCTAATCTCAAAAAAGGTCTCGGCATCGAGGCGCACATTCACCACCTGTTGCGTGCTAAGCACCGCAGTAATCTCGGCATACGGGTTTAAGGTCAGCCACTCTTTTGCCTCGCGCGCTTTGCTCAATAACAGCCGCGTATCTTGTTGGTTGAGCGGCGCCAGTTGCGCTTGTTGTAGAATCCAGCAAAAAATTCGGTGGTCAAAATCATCGCCACCCAAGGCCGAATCGCCATTGGTGGCCAACACTTCAAACACCCCTTTGGCCAGTCGCAAAATGGAAATATCAAAGGTGCCGCCACCTAAGTCATAAATCACATAAATGCCCTCTGCGCCGTTATCTAAGCCATACGCCACCGCTGCCGCAGTCGGCTCGTTTAACAAGCGCAACACATGCAAGCCGGCCAAACGCGCGGCATCTTTGGTGGCTTGCCGTTGCGCATCATCAAAATACGCTGGCACGGTAATCACCGCGCCGGTCAGCTCGCCACCTAAGGCTTGCTCGGCACGTTGCTTGAGGGTTTTAAGGATTTCGGCAGAGATTTCTACTGGGCTTTTTAAGCCGGCACGGCTGACCACTTGCAGCATGCCCGCAGGCTGAGCGGAAGCCGCTGGCTGATCTGCGGTGCTGGCTGGGGTATCGCGGAACTCGTATGGGATATGGGTGATATCAGGAATATCGTGCAAACCACGTCCCATAAAACGCTTAATTGAGCTAAAGGTGTTTTTCGGGTCTAGGCTTTGATTAGCCAGCGCTGCATAACCGACTTGTATGCTGCCATCTTCGCAATAGCGCACTACCGAGGGCAGCAAGGAATGGCCTTGCGCATCAGGAATCACGCTGCTTAGACCGCTACGCACGCTAGCCACCAGCGAGTTGGTCGTGCCCAAGTCTATGCCTACCGCCAACTTATGTTGATGCGGTGCGGCGCTTTGTCCTGGTTCAGCAATTTGTAATAAAGCCATGTTGCTCTTTCCATCGGTATGCACAGCGGTGACTGCTGCGGTGTTTAAAGGCGGTAGTTTATAACTGCTGCGTGGCTGCCTGAATATCCGCCAATATTTTATCGATAAAACTAAGTTCTCTTACCAAGCCAGCCGCTTGTTGCCACTGGCTTTGTTCTAGCGCCAGTTGTAGCTGTTGTTTAATCTGTTGCGCCTGCGCTTGCACCTGATTGGATAAGCTGAACAACTGATGCATCGCATCATCTTGATCAGCCGTCTGCTTAGCCTCTTGCAAAGCCTCGCGCCATTCCATTTGCAACATTAAAAACTCGGCCGGCATGGCGGTGTTGCTTTCATCATGCGTCTCTATGCCCTGCAATTGCAGCAAGTATCTAGCACGTGCGCTGTCTTGTTTAAGGGTTTGATACGCTTGATTAGCCAAGGTGGCGATTTGCAAGGAGACCCGTTGCTGCTGGGCATCGGCGTTGACATAGCGGTCGGGATGATATTGCTTTTGCAACTGCTGATAGGCTGCGGATAGCGCCTGCATATCAATGGCATAGCGCTCAGGCAAGCCAAATAAAGCAAAATAATTTTGTTGCAATAAGGACAGGCTCATCTGGCTACGCGTCGCTTAAACGGTAAAGCTCTCGCCACAACCGCACTCGTCTTTCACATTAGGGTTATTAAATTTAAACCCTTCGTTCAGCCCTTCTTTAGCAAAATCCAACTCGGTGCCGTCGATATACACCAAGCTCTTGGGGTCAACAAACACCTTGATGCCATGACTCTCAAACATAATGTCATCACCCTGATGTTCATCGACAAACTCCAGCGTATAAGCCATGCCTGAGCAACCTGTGGTTCTCACCCCCAAGCGCAAGCCTAGGCCTTTGCCTCGGTTGGCTAAATATTTCTCTACCCGTTTAGCGGCATTTTCGGTCAATGAAATTGACATATTGGTTTCCGTCTCAGTTAAAACAATCCACGCATAGGCAGCCAGCAATATGCCTGCTGCGCTGGCTGGTTTTTAATGCTGCGCCTGTTTCGATTTTAAATCCTCGACTGCCGCTTTAATCGCGTCTTCTGCCAACACCGAGCAGTGTATCTTGACCGGTGGCAAAGCTAATTCTTCGGCAATTTCAGAATTCTTGATTTGCGCCGCTTGGTCTAGCGTTTTGCCTTTTAACCACTCGGTCACCAATGAGCTAGAGGCGATGGCAGAACCACAGCCATAGGTTTTGAATTTGGCATCTTCGATAATGCCCGCATCATTCACCTTAATCTGCAATTTCATCACATCGCCGCAAGCGGGCGCACCCACCATGCCGGTGCCAACATGCGGATCGTTTTTGTCCAAAGAGCCAACGTTACGAGGATTCTCGTAGTGATCAATTACTTTATCTGAATAAGCCATTTCAACCTCCTTAGTTTAGTGGGCTGCCCACTCTACTTTGTTTAAATCAATACCCTCTTGGTGCATTTCCCATAATGGGGAAAGGTCACGCAATTTACCTATCTTGCTCTTCATCAGCTGTATGGTGTAATCCACGTCTTCATCGGTAGTAAAACGACCGATAGAGAAACGGATAGAGCTATGCGCCAATTCATCAGAACGGCCCAAAGCACGCAACACATAGCTAGGCTCTAAGCTGGCCGAAGTACAAGCAGAACCGCTAGACACCGCGATATCTTTCACCGCCATAATCAGCGACTCGCCTTCGACAAAATTAAAGCTGATATTCAAATTGTGCGGCACGCGCTGCTCAAGATCGCCATTCACATATACTTCTTCAATCTCTTGCAAACCGGCTAACAGTCTGTCGCGCAGACGGCGCACACGCTCATTCTCTTGTTGCATTTCCACACGCGCCAAACGGAAGGCCTCGCCCATACCAACGATTTGGTGGGTAGGCAAAGTACCAGAGCGCATACCACGCTCATGGCCACCGCCGTGCATCTGCGCTTCGATACGCACCCGTGGTTTACGTCTTACATACAAAGCGCCTATGCCTTTAGGGCCATAGGTTTTGTGCGCGGAAAAGCTCATCAAATCGACTGGCAATAGCTCTAAATCTATCTCTACTTTTCCTGTCGCTTGCGCGGCATCGACGTGGAAAATAATATTGTTTTCGCGGCAAATCTTGCCTATCGCGGCGATATCTTGAATCACGCCGATTTCATTATTCACCATCATAATCGACACCAATACCGTGTCTGGCTGTATCGCTGCTTTAAACTTTTCAATATCCAACAAGCCATTCGCTTCAGGTTGCAGATAGGTGGCGCTAAAGCCTTCGCGCTCTAGTTCGCGCACTGCGTCTAACACCGCTTTGTGTTCGGTTTGCAAAGTAATCACATGCTTGCCCTTGCTGGCGGAATAAAAATGCGCCGCACCTTTAATCGCCAGATTATTTGACTCAGTCGCACCAGATGTCCACACGATTTCACGCGGGTCGGCATTGACCAACTTAGCCACTTCTTCGCGCGCTTCTTCCACCGCAGTTTCTGCTTCCCAACCAAAGCTATGACTGCGCGAAGCTGGGTTGCCAAAATGCTGGGTCAAATAGGGAATCATCTTTTCCGCCACGCGCGGATCGACTGGCGTAGTAGCGGAATAATCGAGATATATAGGGGTATGTACTGTCATGCGATTACCTTCTTTGCTTAAACTAAAAAATTGGCACCATTAATAAACTGAAACCCCAGCCAACGACTGCAAACGTTGCTGCTGCTGCTTCAATACCGTTAAAAACTGATCGATTTCGGCTAGGCTATTTTGTGCGCTCACACTCACCCGCACCGCACCACGCGCCAAATCTGGCGCCACACCCATGGCCATCAACACATGGCTAGGTTCTGTGCTGTCGCTAGAACAAGCCGATCCACTGGCCACGGCAAATCCTGCATTATCCAAAGCTACCACCATGGTTTCGCCTTCTATGCCAGCAAAGGCAAAAAAACTAGTGTTGGCGACGCGCTTGGCCGCTTGCCCAAACACGCTAGCGCCTAGGCTTAACAAACCTTGCTCTAAATGGTCGCGCAGTTGTTGGCAATGCGCTTGGCTATGAGATAAACGGCTGCTTAATAGTTCACAAGCTTTGCCAAAGCCGACGATGGCTGCCACGTTTTCTGTGCCACTGCGCAAACCACGCTCTTGGCCGCCACCATGCAATAGCGGCTGAATATCCACGCGCTTATCTAAAATCAAGGCGCCTGCGCCTTGCGGGCCATAAATCTTGTGCGAAGAAAGCGTCATTGCAGACACGCCTAATTCGGCAAAATTAATCTCGATTTTGCCCAATGCCTGCACCGCATCGGTGTGCATCCAAGCGCCATGTTGCTTGGCCAACTGCGCCAAAGCGGCGATATCTTGAATCACGCCGGTTTCGTTGTTCACCATCATCACCGACACCAAGCTAGTTGGCTTTTCTAAATTCACTTGCAAGCTATCCGCTAATACCCGCCCATGCTGGTCGCAAGCGATAACGCCTATGCGATGTCCCAAACGGCGCATGGCAAACGCAGGACGGGTCACCGCAGGATGCTCGATGGCGCTGACCACGATTTGTTGCTCGCTCTCGCCAGCCATGCCTTGAATAGCAAAGTTATTCGATTCAGTACCACCGCTGGTAAACACTACTTGGGTAGGGTGCGCACCCACTGCATACGCCACCTGCTGACGCGCCACATCGATCGCCTGACGCGCTGCCCGACCAAAGCCGTGGCGGCTGGTTGGGTTGCCGTATTGGTGATGCAAATACGGCTGCATAGCCTCAAGCACCAAGGGGTCTAGCAAGGTGGTGCTGTTGTTATCAAAAAATACGCTGGCGCTCATAATGCCCTAGCTACTCGCCACGCTACCCAAAGCGGCGTCATTTTTCTGCGGGCTAAAATGCACCGTCGCCACGTTACCGCGACTAGCGTTAGCGTGGTTATTCACCAAATCTGCTAAGGAAATGCCAGACAGATATTGCAGAATCTGCACATTCAAACTGGTCCATAAGTCATGCGTCATACAGCGCTTATCATCATGGCAATTCTCATTGCCGCCGCACTGCGTTGCATCAATCTGCTCATCTACCGCACTGATAATTTCTGACACCGAAATACGCGTCAAATCGCGCGCAATCAAATAACCACCGCCAGGTCCACGCACACTTTTGACCAAGCCACTACGACGCAAACGGCTAAACAACTGCTCAAGATACGACAGCGAAATATTCTGCCGCTCACTAATCCCCGCCAAGGTCACGGGCTTATGCGCCTCATGAATAGCCAAGTCCAGCATCGCGGTCACTGCAAATCTTCCTTTGGTGGTCAAACGCATGGTGATATCCCTGCTTCAAAAAAGTTTAAGAGGCCAATATAAACGCCATTTTTAAGGTGGCGAATTGTAAAATACCTTAATGCTTTAGTCAACTATTATGCGGGAATAGTTCCAGTACTTTTTATCATCAGCGCATTTGGCAGAAATACAATAAAATCAAGCTTTGCGGCCTAGCCTGCTAAAAAAATAGACAAATCAAATTACACAAAACTGTCACAAAAACTTCATTAAAGATAAGCTTATTTTGTAATAAATTAATAGGCCTTTGCTAGGGAGAACGGAAATGAAAATTTGCAAACCTGAATACTTAGAACGCGCCAAACTGTTATCGCAAGAAGAACAGGAACGTTTAATGTCGCGCATGGCAGGCAAACTTCCTAAACGACTGCAAAAAGAACAGCTCTCTGTGCAAGAAGCAATCGCCATTCAGTTAGAAATTGAAGACGAGCAATTGCAAGAATGGCGCACCCGCATGCAACAAATCAAAAAAGAAAACGACAAAAAAGCCAGCAAACAAGCTATCAAAGCGGAAAAGAAAAATATCCCCACCATTAAAACAGCGAAAAAATCTACCGCTAAAAAGCCTGCCACACCCGCGAAAAAACCGGCTGTAGCCAAAAAATCCGCCACAACCATCCCAAAACCAAACAGCGCAGCCACCAAATCCAAACCACTGGAATAACCTGTAACCACCACCCATACCAGATGGCCACCTAATCGCCCTTCATTCCCATCTTCGGTGGGGTGCCGCTCTGCGGCAAGGTGGTCGCGCCGGCAGGCGCCCAAACCAACAAGCCCCACATCATCGCCCTTCATTCCCATCTTCGGAGGGGTGCCGCTCTGCGGCGGGGTGGTCGCGCCGGTAGGCGCCTAAAAAATAACAAGCTCACCCACCTTTTAATAGGATGCTCTGACGCAGGAAGCGCATCAATCGCGAAAGCCCCTAGACCAAATTCAATCACTCGCACAACAACAAACAATCAGAAAATTAGTTTGACTTTCTCGATTATTAAAATAAAATAAGTAATACATTACTTTTTTAAATTTTATGACCAAAGCCATAGACCAAAATACACTTTATTTAGCACAAGATCATTTTCTTGAGTTATTAAAAAAAGTAGATTTCCAAAGCATGCCCATCATGCTTTGCGGTGGCACTGCGCTTGCGCGGGTATATCTTCACCACCGCGTTTCTTATGATTTAGATTTCTTTATCGATGCAAAATTTAACCCTGATAAATTAGCCTTTCAATTAGGCAAACAAGGGATGCAAATAAGTGATATTCAAATAGCAACCGGCGGGGCTTTGGTGCATCAGTTATCGGCTTATGTTTTGGTTGATAACATCAGACTGCAAGTATCTTTTATCGAGGATAACTATGCGGGGATGTTTGCCAGCACGCAGCAAAAGATTGGTAGCGCAGAGTTTAATATTGAATCGGTTGAGGGCTTATACCACCGCAAACTACGCACCATTTCTGGTTCAGGCAATTCCGATCGGCCTGTGGATGGCCGTCAATCCGCCCGCGATTTATTTGACTTGTGGGTACTAGACCAAATGATTCAACCGATTAACGGCTTCATATTGAGCATCAACCGCCTAGGCGCAAACTTCCCACAAAAAGCATTTATCACAGGGTTATTAGCCATGCCATGGCTAGACATGATGGATGAATTTGATCAACTAGACATCAATCCCGATAACCCCTATTGCAAAGAAATCGCTACTGGTAATCGCATGCACATAGTCAGAACTAGAATGCATCAAGTCATACAGGAGCTAGCACAACATGGCTAAATTATCGCAGCGAGAAATCTTATGGAATTCACTTGCAAGATCTTGCTTTCAAGACCGTGTGATGCCCTATCAATATTGGTTAGCCGCGATTACGCAACGCGACCATCATGAGCATGGCAATGTATTAAACCAATCACTCACTTGGATAAGCGCAGCCAATTTTGTGCGCTTATTAGGCGAAAAACAGTTCTGTTCGATTTGGAAAAATATTGCCAACGACGCCAACTTAACGCGCAACCCAATACGACAAAGCAAAATCATTTTAGACGGCTTCTGGGCCTATTTAATGACCGGCTTCTTCTTCACCCGCCCAGACATGACCCTCAACAAACCCTTAAGCAAAGGCTTGAAAACCGTCTATCTAAAAATTTCCGAACAACCCACCAGCAGCATCTATCAAGTCGCCAAGCAAACCCAACGCCCCTACAGCCGCGTCTATCAAGACGTCAAAACACTACAACAACTGGGCTTAGTCCACATGACGCCTAGCAAACAATCCGGCAGAACAGTCAAGCTATTAAGCATAGCAGCAAGCTAAATCCCACCTCGTTGTTACACATTCCCATCTTCGGCGGGGTGCCGCTATGCGGCGGGGTGGTCGCGCCGCTAGGCGCCTAGAAAATAAAAAGCCCACCCACCTTTTAATAGGATGCTCTGACGCAGGAAGCGCATCAATCGTGCAAGCAATTCAATGACTAACAACCATAACTAAAATGCCGTTTGGTGAATTTCTGAAAATGTAATTATGTGAATTTGGCCTTTGATGAATTTAACAAAGATAGTGTGGGGTGGGGCATCACATCGGATGACCTACAATTTTTCGTCCGCAAAATGAGGGTGTGAGCACCGCGATTGATGCGCTTCATCCGAGGAGTAGATTTTGGTATGGGTGATTAATAGATTACAACTGGATTGATGCCCTTTCTACATTTGAGCATTGCAAGAATGACGAGCAACTTCGATGGCTTGAAAGCTAAAATTGGAGTTGATCAATAGCAAAGCAAAAATTTGTAGCCATTAGCCGTCAAAAAGAGTGTTGTCGCGGTTTTTTTGTTTCCATTATTTCAACAATCAAGACTAAAACTGTCACAATCAAATGATAATTTGGTTTATAAAATCACTGAAACAGCAGAAGAAAAAATGAATATTCAGTTAAAATAATGACCAATATTTAACTGTCATAAATTTGTAACATTGGATTAATAGAATTGGCAAATCTAATCAGACCAATTCATCATGGAGGAAACATGAAAGCAAAACTTATTTATAGCGTTGTCGGCGCAATGTTCGCGGTTGCTAGTTTGTCAGCTTCGGCGGCAGAAAAGATTATCAAGATTGACGGGTCTTCTACCGTTTATCCTATTTCCGAGGCGGTGGCTGAGGAGTTCCAGAAGGTTAGCAAGGTCAAGGTGACTGTGGGTGAATCGGGCACGGGCGGTGGTTTTAAGAAGTTCTGCCGTGGCGAGACTGATATCTCTGACGCATCTCGTCCTATCAAACAAAAAGAAATTCAAGAGTGTAATGCTGCTGGTGTGCAATTTATTGAGCTGCCCATTGCTTATGATGCGCTGACTGTGGTGGTGAATCCTAAGAATGATTGGGTGAAGTCTTTGTCTGTGGCGGAATTGCATGAAATGTGGAAGTCCGGCTCGTCAGTTAAATCTTGGAAGCAAGTGAATGCTGCTTTCCCAGACGAGAAAATGGCTTTGTTTGGCCCTGGCACAGCTTCTGGTACTTTTGATTATTTCACTGAGGCGATTAATGGCAAGGCGCAATCTAGCCGCTCTGACTTTACCCCTTCTGAAGATGACAATGTGTTAGTGCAAGGTGTGGCAAGCAATAAGGGCGCGATTGGTTATTTTGGTTATGCTTACTATGACGAAAATAAAGATAAATTGCGTGCTATCCCTATCGCGCCAAAAGCAGGTGCTACACCAGTCACACCTTCTGCTGAAACTGTGATGAATGGGACTTATCAACCGCTTTCTCGTCCTTTGTTTATCTATGTGAATGCCACAGCAGCAGCGTTTAAGCCAGAAGTGAAAGAGTTTGTGAATTTCTATTTGGCCAATGCGCCCAAGTTGGTGAAAGAAGTGAAGTATGTGCCACTGCCAGCCGAGGACTATAGCGCGGTGACTGCGCACTTTAAGGCGATGAAACCAGGCACTGGTTTTGATGGCACACCTGAAGTCGGCATCAAGATTCAAGATTTGATTAAGCGTATTAAGTAATTTACTGCTTAATTCATTTATTGCTTAAATAAGGGGTGTTACACCCCTTATTATTGTTTGATTGTGTTGTAACATAATGGCTTATCCCTGATGTGCTGATGACTGGGCAGATCTGCTGGATTAAGTAACTATTCTAAAAAACACGGATTCGCATACAGGACCAATGTAATTGAAGAAACCTAGCCCATCATCTGCAAAATCAACAGCATCTAGTGGCACAGTAACGGAAATTATCAGCGCGCGTCTTGCTAAGAATATCCGTCGTAATATCAAAGAACGCATCATCGAATTTATCTTGATGTTGGCCGCCTTATCCGCTGTTGCGACCACGTTTGCCATTGTGTTTATTCTATTAAGCGAATCGCTAGGTTTTTTTAAAACAGTTTCCATTGTCGATTTCTTTACCGACACCGAATGGACTCCCTTATTTGAAGACGCCCATTACGGCATTATGCCGCTGGTGGCGGGCACCCTGACCACCTCTGCCATCGCTTTGTGCGTGGCGATTCCTATCGGCACCATCGCGGCTATTTATTTATCCGAATTTGCTAGCCACAAAACGCGCGAGACAGTTAAACCTATTCTTGAGCTTTTAGTCGGCGTACCTACCGTGGTATTTGGCTATTTTGCTTTATTCTTCGTCACCCCTTTGTTGCAAAAGATTTTTCCCAATTTACCTGGCTTCAATATGTTAGGCCCAGGCTTGGTGATGGGTGTGATGATAGTGCCTTACATCAGCTCAGTCGCCGAGGACGCTATGCGCGCTGTGCCTATGAGTATGCGCGAAGGCTCTTATGCCATGGGCGCGACGCGCTTCCAGACCGCCATTCGCGTAGTGACGCCGGCCGCTATTTCGGGCATCGTAGCGGCTTATATATTAGGCATCTCACGGGCGGTGGGTGAAACCATGGTGGTGGCAGTCGCTGCTGGCCAACAACCCAATCTGACCTTTAACCCGATGGAAAGCGCGGCCACCATTACCGCTTATATCGTGCAAGTGGCGATGGGTGACTTGCCGCATGGCAGCATAGGCTATCAAAGTATTTTTGCCGCTGGCTTGGTATTAATTGTGATGACCTTGATGTTTAATATTTTGGGTCATATGGTGCGCAAGAAATTCCGCGAGACTTATTAACGGCAGACGGATACTAGCCATCAGCCCTCACTGAATCAATATTTGGAAACTAATATGTCGCAAAATGCCTCGATGACGCAATCTGGAATCAAAAATCTGGCCGAAATCCGCGCCATGATCAAACGTCATAAGCTAAATGACTCGATGTTTGCTGTGTTGGGCTTGCTGGCTTTGATGTTGGGCTTAATCACCTTGTTGGTGCTTTTTACCGATTTGATTATCGATGGTAGTGGCCGCTTCAGTATTGAATTTCTCAGCACCTTCCCCTCTCGCCGCGCCGCCAACGCAGGCTTGTTATCGGCTTGGGTGGGCTCTTTATTGGTGATGATAGTCACCTTCTTGGCTGCCGTGCCTATGGGCGTGGCCGCCGGCTTATATCTAGAAGAATACGCACCCAAAAATTGGTTCTCCGATTTAATTGAGATTAATGTCACCAATCTTGCTGGCGTACCCTCCATTATCTACGGCTTGTTGGCCTTGGGCTTGTTTGTCTATGCCTTGGGGTTTGGACAAAGCATACTGACTGCCGGCCTGACCTTGGGCTTGTTGATTTTACCTATCGTGATTGTATCCACCCGTGAAGCCATACGCGCTATACCAGTGGCCATACGCGAGGCGGCTTATGCGGTGGGCGCGACCAAATGGCAGGTGGTGTATGACCATGTGTTGAAATATTCCTACGGCGGCATTTTGACTGGCGTGATTATCGGCATGGCACGCGCATTAGGCGAAACTGCCCCAATTATCACTATCGGCGCGCTGACCTTTATCTCATTCTTGCCGCCCTCGCCTGTGACGTCAGAGCCACCTTTCCTCAATTTCGAATGGCTATCGTCCGGCTTTACCGTGATGCCGATTCAAATGTTTAACTGGCTGTCGCGCCCAGATCACGCTTTTCATGTGAATGCTGCGGCGACTGGTGCGATTATTATCGTAGTGACTTTGCTGATGAATGGCACGGCGATTTATTTGCGTTACAAAATTCGTAAGAATATTAAATGGTAAGTTTTTTCTGAATCAAACCTGTTGGGATTTTATATGCTGAAACCTACGCCTATTAAAGCTGAATCGCGTGATTTAAATTTCTATTACAGCAATGGCACGCGCGCGCTGAAAAGCATCACCATGCCTTTGTATGAGAAACGCATCACCGCCTTGATTGGCCCGTCTGGTTGCGGCAAATCAACCTTTTTGCGTTGTTTTAACCGCATGCACGACCTGTATCCCGGCAATCAATATGAGGGCGAGATTTTATTGCACCCTGATAACACCAATATCTTGTCTAAAGGCGTGGACCCGATTGAAGTGCGTATGCGCATCAGCATGGTGTTTCAAAAGCCCAATCCTTTCCCCAAATCTATCTATGAAAACGTGGCTTATGGCTTGCGTGTGCGCGGTGAAAAAAATAAGCGGGTGATAGATGAAAAAGTGGAAGAAGCCTTGAAAGGCGCTGCCATTTGGGGCGAAGTGAAAGATCGTTTAAATGATTTAGCGTTTAACCTTTCCGGTGGTCAGCAACAGCGTTTATGTATCGCCCGCGCCTTAGCCACCGACCCAGAGATTATGTTGTTTGACGAGCCCACCTCCGCGCTAGACCCGATTGCCACGGCCAATATTGAAGAATTAATGTCAGAGCTACGCGACAAGCTGACTATTTTGGTGGTTACCCATAATATGCAACAAGCCGCAAGGGTGTCGGACTATACGGCGTATATGTATTTGGGCGAAATGATAGAGTTTGGCGATACCGATACCATCTTTACACGTCCCACTAAGAAAGAGACCGAAGATTACATTACTGGTAAATTTGGTTAAGTCTTTAAGCAAGTCAACAAGCCGGCCAGTCCGGCTTTTTTTTAGTCTATTTATTTAGCCCGGCTTTTAATTTTTATACATATGGCAAATACGCTGATAAAAATCGACTAATTTGCCCGCTTGTACTTGGTCAGTCCAATGTTGTTTGACATAGGCCAGAGCAGCTTTACCTAATTGTTTACGCTGTTCGCTATGCTGCAATAAATGCACCACGCGCTGGGCAAATTGCCCCTGATCTTGCGGCGCAATATGCGCCCCCTGCCCTTCGCGCAATATCGACTTGGTGCCTAACTCGGCAATCGCCACCACTGGTGTGGCTTGTGCCATGGCTTCGATTAACACCAAGCCCTGCGTTTCACTTAAAGAAGAAAACACAAACACATCAGCCGCTTTATAGCAGCTATTTAACATGCTGTTTCTATCCATATATCCAATAAATTGAATATTGTCTTGTAACTGCAATTGCTCGCTCAGCTGATGCAAACTCTTTTCCGCTGGGCCTTCGCCAGCAATCACTAATAGCGCGTCTGGAATCTGCTGTATCACTAGGCGCCACATTTGAATCAGAAAGGCGATATTCTTCTCGTGCGCCACTCGGCCAACATATAGCGCCATGGGACGTTTGGCAGCGATGCCAAAGTGTTTTCTAAAGCTATGCGCATCGGCTTTAGCAAAACTCTGTGCCTGCAAGCCAGTAGGAATCACTTCAGCATATTGCTTCACCCCGTAGCCGCGTAATACATCTAGCATAGGCTGAGACGGCGAAATCACCGCGTGAACTTGATTACATTGCTTGCGCGAAATAATGCGCGCCAGTGTTTTCGCCCAAGGCTTGGGAATAATGGGCAAATATAAGTGCAGATAATCTTCAAAAAAGGTGTGGTAACTTTCTACCACGGGAATATTTAATAGCTTGCCTAAACGCAAACCAGCGTAGTGGGCAACAAAAGGCGTATGCACATGAATCACATCAAACTGCATACGCTGTAATTGCTGCAACTGATCCAACACCGCACCATATTTCATCAATCTATCTTCTGGATCAAAGAATAAGCCGCGCGCAGCTATACGCATAATCCAAGCTTCATCTGGGGTGGTGATGCCATAATCAGGGGCGATTAAAGTAACCTGGTGCCCCATCTGTTGTAATTGATAGACAAAGGTGCGTATTGAAGTAGAGACGCCATTGACGCGCGGGAAGTAAACATCTGACACAAGCAAGATATTCATAGCGATAGGATTCCAAAGGTAAACCGAACTGATATCGTCGGCTGTTTTGGATTGTATGAAAGATTGATGATATTTATATGAAATGTCATCAATTAAGCTTATTCAAGCGCTAGCCGCACCGGGCTAGGCAAACAGCACTAGACCCCATACTGCCACTAAGTTGACCAGACTCACCATCACCGCTGCGCTACCAATATCTTTAGCACGTTTGGCTAACAGATGATGATCTAGAGAGATACGATCCACCGTTGCTTCGACCGAAGAATTGAGCAATTCCACTATGATGACTAGCGCCACACTGCCTATCATCAAAGCTTTATCTATGCCGCTATCGCCCAAATATAAAGCCAGCGGAATCAGGATAATGGCCAGTTTAACTTCTTGCCTAAAAGCATCTTCATTTTTATAAGCAGCAGCTAAACCATCTAGCGAATAACCAAATGCGTTGATCAGCCGACGTATGCCAGTTTTACCTTTAAAAGGGCTTTCCATATCGCTTCCTGAAAAAAAATGTTGCGCGAGTATAACAATCAAATCGGGCATATTCTAGTTTGTCATTATGTCTTCATCAAACCATCATGAATTTTTAATATTCACCATGAATACTGAGCGCGTGAAAAAAAGCCAAATGATTTATTGGATATTGCCATTGGTTTTGTATAGCGCTGATAGCTATGCATGGGGGCTCACTACCCATATTTACTTTGCACACTCATTGCTTTGGGCGATGCCTGCGCTTGATAAAAGCTTTCGACGCGCGATTCTGAGTTATCCTAAATTAGTCATGGCGGGCGCGTGTTTACCAGACTTATCCATTATGAATAAGCAATTTACTATTTCACATCAATGGAGTACTGCATTTTGCTTAATTAAATCTGCTGAAACAGATCAAGAACGTGCGATTGCAGTAGGCTATATCAGTCACTTATATATTGATGTCATTGCCCACAATCATTTTGTGCCAGCCCATGAGGCGATTTGGTTTGAACAAGGAATGTGCGGACATATTTTGTCAGAATGGGCCATGGACGGTCACCTACAAGCAATCACTGAAGATTCAGTGAGTCAGTTACTCAAACAACATAAACGCGAATTGAGTAGTTTTTTAAGCGAAGCACTCAATTTGTCCAGACACACTATTAGCAACTCAATTAATCAATTAATGTTTTGGGACAAACTATTAAGACGCATACGTTTACCCCAATTGATTCATTATTTGGCGCATAAAATAGATGCTAGAACGCATAGAAATTTCAGTTATTATCTAGCGCAAACGCATATAGCTTTACAAAAATTTCAGCACGTTTTGCAAGGGCAGGAGCCTAAATTACAAGCAGAATTGCATGCCATGGATGAATTTGAATCTGACTATTGGCGCGGCAAATGTATTCAAGATCTTGCCTTACTTAATCCGCAAGCACTACAGCACTTTTAAAATTAGCTAATTAGGTTTAACACCAGTTGCGAGAGTTGCGCCAGCCCATAACCAATCACAGCACCTACGATAACATCGCTGGGATAGTGTAAGCCAAGAATTACACGCGATACAGCGACCAAGAAAGTGAAAGGCAATACGGCTAACATTAAGCTTGGGAAATAGAAACCTAATACTGTGGTAAACACCACTGCATGCAATGTATGACCTGAGGGAAAACTGAAGCGATCAAGCGGCCTGCCGGTTAACCAAATATCTTGATGCACTTCGTAAGGGCGAGGGCGTAGGGTTTTACTTTTTAACCATTTATAAATAAGCGTGCCGCTGAGGCCTGCTGCCAGCATATGCAACACTGGATTGACAGTGCTGTCATCACCATTCAGTAGTATGGCGGCCATCAGCAAATACCAAAATACACCATCACCTAAACGACTGATCAGACGAAAAAAGAATTTAATCGCATTAAATTGACTGGCGCGATTGATACGGATACAGAGATCCTTATCTAAGGTCAGCATCAAGTGAAGGTAGTGATGTTTCTTGTCAGGATGCATATTTTGTTCCATGGCAATTTACGCTTGTCATACAAAATTTGTTCATGCGCGCATCATGCGCATCGAATATGACAGAAAAATGAAAACATGCAAATTTAGTGACTTCACATAAATTTCAAAATTACTTAACAAAATTGACATACCAAGTTTCTACATTTGTTAAAACAAACAGCAAAGGGAATGTATGTCTAAAATTTTGATGCAACAAGCTGATATTGCAAATGCTCGTCTATCTGAAGTTCAACACAAATTAATGGTTAGCATTGCACGCAACCCTTTTGAAGTTGAGCAGGCGCAGCGTCTTAGATACAAAGTATTTGCCGAAGAAATGGGAGCTAACATAGGTAAAAATGGATTAGATATCGATGGTTTTGATGATTATTGTGACCATCTAATTATCCGTGATATCGACTCTCAACGCGTGGTTGGCACCTATCGAATCTTATCCCCTAGCATGGCAGGAGAGGCCGGTGGTTACTACTCTGCTGGCGAATTTGATTTATCCCGTTTACAGCATTTATTTAGTCGCACTGTAGAAGTCGGCAGAGCTTGCGTACATATGGATTACCGACAAGGCAGCACCATCGCCATGCTTTGGGCGGGCTTGGGGCAATATATGATGCAACACGGTTATCAATACATGATAGGCTGCGCCAGTGTTTCTATGGCAGATGGTGGTCATACGGCGGCAAGTTTATATCAATCTTTACAGCATAAAAATCATCTTGCGCCAGCAGAATATCGAGTATTTCCGCATTGCCCACTGCCTATCGAGTCTTTAAATCAACAACTAGAAGTGACTTATCCGCCTTTAATTAAGGGCTATTTACGGCTTGGCGCCTATGTTTGCGGCGAACCAGCATGGGATCCAGAATTTAATTCAGCAGATATGTTGATGCTATTGCCTATGTCACGTATCAATCCACGCTACGCTGCGCATTTTCTGAAACAACAAAGCCCACGATAAGTGGGCTTGAGTTGTTAGACCGAGTGGTCTGAATAGAGAGCCTGGCGGTGACCTACTTTCGCATGCGAGCT
>CAYNLW010000022.1:0-19648 GCA_964398195.1 uncultured Methylophilaceae bacterium
GTATGCATATAGCGTTATGGCGCAATTTTTTCAAATTCATCCTACCCATCCGCAAACGCGTTTGTTGGAACAAGCCATACAAATTTTGCGTGATGGCGGGGTTATCGCCTATCCCACCGATTCGGGTTATGCCTTGGGCTGTCTAATTGGCAACAAGGACGCGCAGGACCAGATACGGCGCATTCGTGGTGTAGATGAGCAGCACTTATTCACCTTGGTGTGTCGCGATTTGGCCGAGCTAGCCACTTATGCGCAGGTGAACAACAGCCAATTTCGTATGCTCAAAGCCAATACCCCAGGGGCTTATACCTTTGTGCTGAAAGCCACACGCGAAGTGCCCAAGCGTTTGCAACATGCCAAACGTAGCAGTGTAGGATTGCGCGTGCCTAAGCACACAGTAACGCAGGCTTTGTTGCAGATGCTAGATGAGCCTATGTTGAGTATGACGCTATCGATTGCCGATCACGCGCCTGTGACTGAGGCATGGGAGATACGCGAGGCCTTGCAACAGCAGGTGCAATTAGTGATAGACGCAGGCGATTGTCTAGATCAACCGACAAGCGTGATTGATTTAACTGAAGATGTACCCAAACTGATACGCGCCGGTGCGGGGGATTTAACGCCGTTTGGCTTGCAGGCAGATTAGTGGCTTTGCAATTAGCAGCAAACTTGATGGCGACAAATTTTAAATAGCAAAATTGATGCAGCAATAAGCAACCCAATCAATTCAATCTAAGGACATCATATGGATATTCAAGAAGGTATTCGATTAGCCGCTATAGGCGCTATTCCGGTGATTTTTGCCATTACTGTGCACGAAGCGGCGCACGGCTATGCAGCGCGTTATTTTGGCGATGATACGGCAGAACGCGCTGGGCGCATTTCGCTAAATCCCATCCATCATATCGACCCGCTAGGCACCATTATTCTGCCAGCGATTACTATGATATTGGGCGGCATATTGTTTGGTTGGGCTAAGCCCGTGCCAGTGAATTTTGGCCGTTTACGCCATCCCAAGCGGGATATGCTGTGGGTGGCAGCGGCAGGGCCATTGTCCAATTTTGTGATGGCTATATTTTGGGTGCTGGTGCTGAAATTCTCTGACCTTGTGCCGGCCAGCTATAGCGAAGCGGTGATTACCATGAGCCAAATTGGCATGAGCATTAATATCGTGTTGATGGTGCTTAATCTGCTGCCTTTGCCGCCTTTAGATGGCGGGCGTATTGCCACCAGTTTATTGCCCAATAATATCGCTTGGAAATTTGCCCAAGTCGAGCGTTACGGCTTTTTGATTTTATTATTGCTGTTGGCCACCGGTGTGTTATCACTGATTCTATTGCCTATGGTGATAGGGGTGCAGCAGCTGTTATTGACGATATTTGGCTAAGGGCTTGCTGCGCTTTTTTAAACAGTGCAACAAATCCAAGTAACAAATCCAAGTAACAAAAACAAAGCCCAGTAATGGGCTGCTTTTTCGTATAATGTACGTTTCTTTTTTTAATGGTTAATCAATATGGCTGTTGAGCGCGTTTTATCGGGTATGCGACCCACGGGTAGCCTGCATTTGGGGCACTATCATGGGGTATTAAAAAATTGGGTGCGTATGCAACATGAGCATGAGTGTTTATTTTTTGTCGCTGACTGGCATGCCTTAACCACCCATTACGACACCCCAGAAATTATCGAAGAAAACGTCTGGGAAATGGTCATAGACTGGCTGGCCGCTGGGGTAGATCCTGCGCAAGCCACCATTTTTATTCAATCCCGCGTTCCCGAACACGCTGAGTTGCATACCTTGCTTTCCATGATTACCCCCTTGGGTTGGCTAGAACGTGTGCCAACTTATAAAGACCAACAAGAAAAAATCAGTCATAAAGACCTCGCTACTTACGGCTTCTTAGGTTATCCCTTGCTGCAAAGCGCGGATATTTTGATTTACAAAGCCACCCAAGTGCCGGTGGGCGAAGATCAGATTCCGCATATTGAATTTACCCGAGAAATTGCTCGCCGCTTTAACCACATCTATGGCCGCGAGCCGGGCTATCAAGAAAAAGCCGAAGCGGCGATTAAGAAGCTAGGTAGCAAACGTGGTGGCTTATACGAAGAATTGCGTGCGCGTTATCAAGAGCAGGGCGATGATGAAGCCTTGCAAGCGGCGCGCGCCATGATAGAAGAACAACAAGGCTTGAGCTTGGGCGATAAAGAGCGTTTGCTAGGCTACCTAGAGGGCGGCGGCAAGATGATTCTGCTTGAACCAGACCATAAATTAACGCCGGCTTCCAAGATGCCTGGACTAGATGGGCAGAAAATGTCCAAGTCTTATAACAACACCATTTCCTTGCGTGAAGACCCCGATGTGATTAGCAAGAAAATCAAAACCATGCCTACTGACCCTGCGCGTATTCTCCGCACCGATGCGGGTGATCCAGATAAATGTCCAGTTTGGCAATTGCACGAAGTGTATTCTGATGATGCCACCAAGCAGTGGGTGCAAAACGGCTGCCGCTCGGCGGCTATCGGCTGTGTGGAGTGCAAAGGGCCAGTGATAGAGGGCGTATTGCAAGAGCTTAAACCTATCCAAGAGCGCGCAGCGCAATATGCCGAAGACCCCATGATGATTAAAAATGTGGTGGCAGAAGGTTGCGAGCGCGCCAGAAAACTTGCCCGCGACACCATGCGTGAAGTGCGCGACGCCATGGGCTTAGGCTATAGTTCTTAGCGTATCATTTCCCATACCATGGTCAATCGAGTCCTTGCGCTAAACCCCACCACGCCGTTTGAGGCCAAGATTCATGGTCAGCCTTGGACACAACTGCCTAGCGATTTATATATCCCTCCTGATGCGCTAGAAGTCTATTTAGAGGCTTTTGAGGGGCCGCTGGATTTATTGCTATACCTAATCCGCAAACATAATTTAGATATTCTAGATATCCCGATGGCGCAACTGACCGATCAATATATGCAGTATGTCGATCATATGCACATAGAAAAGCTGGAATTGGCTGCGGATTATTTGCTGATGTCCGCCATGTTGATTGAAATTAAATCGCGTATGTTATTGCCCAAACCCAGTCTAGTAGCGGAAGAAGACGATCCACGTGCAGAGTTGGTGCGACGCTTATTGGAGTATGAAGCGATTAAATTGGCGGCAGAAAAACTAGACCAGATGCCACAAGTGGGGGTGGATATTATGGTGGCACAAGCCTATCTGGATAAGGTCAGCGAACAAAAGCCGCCGCAAGTGAGTGTGCAAGATTTATTAGACGCTTGGCAAAACGTGGTCAAACGCGCCAGCCATTTCGCCCATCACAAAGTTGGCCGCGCCGAGTTATCGGTACGTGCGCATATGAGCCAGATTATGCGCCAGCTCAGCCAACAGCCTATGATGGAATTTAGTCAGTTATTTAATGTGCAACAAGATGGATTGGCTAAATTGGTGGTATGTTTTCTGGCCATTTTAGAACTGACCCGCGAGGGCTTGATTAGCCTTACGCAACAGGCGGCGTATAGCCCTATTTATGTGCAACTAAGTTAAGCCATAGAGCGATATGGAAAGCAATCAAATCCAACAAATGCAAGCGGTACTCGAAGCCGCCTTGCTCACCAGCCCAACACCACTGTCTTTAGATGAGTTGAGTCGGCTATTCCCAGAAAAAGTCGAACGCGCCACCTTGCGTATGTTGTTAGATGAGCTAAGCCAACTATGGTCGCAACGCCAACCCGCCAGTATGCGTTTGGTGCAAGTGGCGAGTGGTTGGCGTTTTCAGGCGGTAGATGAGGTAGTGCCATTTTTGATGCGCTTGAATCCTGACCGTCCTAATCGTTATTCTCGTGCTTTGCTGGAAACCTTGGCCATTATTGCCTATCGCCAGCCGGTAACACGCGGGGATATTGAAGAGTTGCGTGGGGTGGCGGTCAATCCCAATACCATAAGACAACTGATAGAGCGCGATTGGATAGACGTGGTAGGGCAACGCGAAGTGCCTGGTCGTCCCTCTCTGTATGCCACCACCAAGACTTTTTTAGATGATTTAAATTTAAAATCGCTTGATGAACTACCACCGTTCGACAGCTTTATCCAACAACCTGAATTTGCTTTGGGAATAGACCAGCCAGATAACACAGCGCAAGCATCATTGCAGATGGATAGCCAACAACAGACGTCGCAACAGAGCAGTGTCGCTAGTCCATTAGATAATGCATTAGCATTAGATGGTGCAGTAGATAGTGCAGTAGATGGCGAACTCAATGGCGAAATAGATGACGCCATCGATAGTCAGTCCTAAATCTTCCTGCAAGCCCGATAGCGCAACATTCTCGGTGGATTGACAGCTTTCACTGTAAAATACGCAGCTTTCATCATCTAGTTTTGTGAATCCCCCATGGCACGTCCTTTCAAGCGTCAAACCCCAATCTATCAGCGTAGTCCAGCCGCTAGTGCTAGCGACAGCGATAATTGCCATTTGCCTACGCAGCGTTTGCATAAATTGCTTGCCTTATCTGGCTTGGGTTCGCGCCGTGATATGGAGCAATTAATCGCCAGTGGCAGAGTGACCATCAATGGCAAAGTGGCTACGCAAGGGGCTTCGGTCAATGAGCGCGATATCGTGCGCTTGGATAGTCGTATTTTGCATTTAAGCTTCGCTCCTGAATTGCCTAAAGTATTGGTGTATCACAAACCTGAGGGTGAAATCGTCAGCCAAGACGATCCAGAGCAGCGTGCCAGCGTGTTTGATAAATTACCTAAAGTACGCGGCGCTAAATGGATAGCGGTCGGGCGCTTGGATATGAATACCTCTGGCTTATTGATGTTTACTACCTCTGGAGAATTGGCCAACCGCTTTATGCACCCCCGTTATGAAGTGGAAAGAGAATATGCCGTGCGTATTTTTGGTCAACTGAGCGAAACGCAAATGGGGCAGTTGCAACAGGGCATAGAGCTGGACGATGGTCCGGCCAACTTTGATGTGATTACCGACCAAGGGGGCGAGGGCGCCAATCACTGGTATCAAGTGATTTTGCGAGAAGGCCGCAATCGCGAGGTCAGACGCTTGTTTGAAGCCATGCAAACCCCAGTCAGCCGACTCATTCGCGTACGCTTTGGGCCTGTGGCTTTACCACCAAGACTCAAGCGCGGCATGATGATGGAACTAGCACCCAAACAAGTGCAAGAAATTATGCTGTGGGCCGGTCTGGAAGTGCCCCGTGCGCCAGCGCGGCAGATGAGCAAACGTGAAAAAGAAAAACTAGGTCAGGCCTATACCCCCAAACTCAAGAAACCCGCCCGCGAACGCCTAGCCATGCGCGAAGCCGAACAGCGCCGTCAACAAGCCTTTGAACAGCGCAATGCCCCTGACAACGAAAGCAAACAAGCCCGCCGTGGTGCAGGCAGAAGCAATCCAGCCAGAACCAACTTTGCTACGCCAGATGCCAGCCAATCCAAGCCGGCAAGCCAGCCCGCAAACAAAAAACTGCTAAGCAAAAAACCACTAAGCAAAAAAAGTCCCAGCAAAAAAACCGCAGTCAAACGCAGAAGAGCGTTTTAAGCCTAAGAAATTGATGGTTGGAAAGATGGCTTAAGCGTGTTGCTTAATGTTTGCCAAGATAACGAGGAAAACTTGCTCAGGTTTGATATTCAAGGCATTAGAGATTTTTTCAATCATGCTGGTACTTGGGTCATTAATTCCCGCCTCGATTCTAGCGATATGTGGCTGACTTGTTCCTACCATTGCAGCTAATTGGCTTTGCGACAGCCCTGCCTGTAGTCTTAAATGCGCCAGTGTGCCAGTTTTGTTTGCATAATAGCCTTTAGCTAATCTTTTTCTTGCCCTGTTCAGATGCTCGCTAGTCGTTTGGTTTTTCTCTAGTTTGCTGACTAGCGCGTCAATCGGTATAGCATTTTGATTGCTGCTAGCGACTAGTGTTGGGGCGGGGCTGGGCTTGCCAGCGTTGTGCGCGACATTGCTAGGATCAGCTGCTACAAGCGCATCAGCTTGCGTTCCAGTCGTTAATAATTCTTTGGTTGATGTCTGTTTTAAGGTTGTCATAGTCATATTGATCCTTGTTCACTACCGCAAAAATCATCATTTGCATGGTTGGTTGCCAGCGATAACCATAAATAAGGCGATAACGAGTGGCAGGCGTATCAAGGATTCTTAGACGCCATAGATTGCCCACTTTTTTTGCTGAGCGCCACTGCTTAACATTGAATTCAAAACTTGTCGTTTGATTTTTACCAACTGTGAGTAATTTATCCACAAACTGCTGATCTGATTTCAACTCTTGTAAAAACACTAAAATATCTGAGGCGGCCTCTACTTCATTGGAGTTATCGGAATGTAGAAGTCGCATCAAATCATCGACAGCATGTTGATGAACATTGAGCAGTAACAAAAATTATACCTTATCTGATATAAAACTAACACATATAATATGTAGATTATAGTATTAAATAATCAGATTTTGTGATGCGCAGTTAAATAATAGTGACGGCAAAAAATTGCCAACTTTGTAGAGGCTAGAAGGTTTTGTAAAGCTTATTTACTGACTTTGAACTGGCAAATCCGCTTTATGCAATAAGAATACGAATTGGTCGCCGGCGTCGACTTCTAGCCAGGTGAAAGGGGTGGTGGGGTAGGCGTTGATGAGGGCTTCGCGGTTGTGGCCGATTTCAACGACTAACAGGCCGTCGTCGTTTAGAAAATCTGCTGCTTGGCGTAATAGGGTGTGGGTATGATCTAAGCCATCGGCGCCGCTGCCGAGTGCGAGTTGAGGTTCGTTGCGATATTCTTCTGGAAGTTGTGCCATGGCTTGCGCATCAACATAGGGCGGGTTGCTGATGATTAAGTCATAGCGTTTGCCTTGTAAAGCGTTCAGCATATCCGATTGTATGGCCTGCACTTGATGCTCAAGTTGATATTGTCGGATATTGATATTGGCTACTGCAATCGCGTCAGCTGAGATATCCACCACATCAATCTGCGCATCGGGGAAAGCGTACGCCAACAAGATGCCTAGGCAACCGCTGCCAGTGCAAATATCTGCAGCGGATTGGATCAATTCAGGATATTCGATATACGGCGCTAGGCTATTTTCTAGTAGCTCAGCGATAAACGAGCGCGGCACGATGACGCGCTCATCGACATAAAACTTAAACCCTCTAAGCCATGCCTCACGCAGTAAATAAGCGGTTGGCACGCGCTCAGTAACACGGCGTTGAATCAGGTGTTGCAGATGTTTACCTTCCTCAGGCAGCACTCTAGCGTCAACAAATTGCTCCAGCATATCCAAAGGCAAATGCAGGCCGCTTAATACCAGCCAAACGCTTTCGTCATAGGCATTGCTAGTGCCATGACCAAAAAACACGCCAGACTGCTCGAATTGACTAACGCTGTAGCGTATCCAATCACGCACGCTATGCAATACTTGGTAAGCCTGAGTCGCCATGTTTAAGCCAATAGCAATTTTTCTAGGGTGATACGATAGGTGTCTTTGAGCGGCTCGATATCTGCCACCGCAACACACTCATTCAGTTTGTGTATGGTGGCATTGAGCGGCCCAAACTCTATCACTTGGGGGCAGATGTCGGCGATAAAGCGGCCATCAGAAGTGCCGCCAGTGGTGGAAAGCTCAGGGGTTACGCCATAAGTGCTTTGTATGGCTTGTGAAATCGCCTCTACCAAGCTGCCTTTGGGGGTGATATAGGGTGGCGAATATTCCCACTCAATATGGTAGTCCAAAGCGTGTTTGTCTAAGATGGCCAGCACTCTTTGCTTCAGGCTTTGCTCTGTGCTGGCGGTAGAGAAACGGAAGTTAAATAAGATTTCCACTTCGCCCGGCACCACATTGGTCGCACCGGTGCCACCATTGATATTGGAAATTTGCCAAGAAGTCGGTGGGAAATATTCATTACCCTGATCCCACTCGGTCTCGACCAAATCTTTAATCGCTGGCGCCACTAGATGAATAGGATTTTTTACCAAGTGTGGATAGGCGATATGGCCTTGTATGCCTTTGACGATCAACTTGGCAGAGAGCGAACCACGGCGGCCGTTTTTAATCATATCGCCGACCACTTTGTTAGAGGTGGGCTCGCCTACGATACAAAAATCAAATAACTCACCGCGTGCTTTTAACGCTTCGACCACTTTGACCGTGCCGTTCACTGCTACGCCTTCTTCATCAGAAGTAATCAATAAGCCTATAGAGCCAGTGTGATTAGGGTGAGCAGCGACAAAGTCCTCGATGGCAGTGATAAACGCAGCGCAAGAAGTTTTCATATCGGCCGCGCCACGGGCATATAACATGCCGTCTTTGATGGTCGGAGTGAATGGTGCGCTATGCCATTTATCTACCGGCCCGGTGGGCACCACATCGGTGTGACCAGCAAACACCAATAAAGGACCGCTATTGCCTTTGCGGGCATAAAAATTATCCACATCACCGAAGCGCATACGCTCAATGCGAAAGCCTAGTTTTTCTAGGCGCGCGATCATCACCTCTTGGCAACCCTCGTCCTTAGGGGTGATGGACTGCCGAGATAATAGATCTATCGCTAAATTCAGCGTATCGCTCATGATTTACACGCCACGCAACAATTCGTTAATACCGACTTTGCCCAAGGTTTTTTCATCTACCTTTTTGACAATTACTGCGCAATATAAGCTGTAGCTGCCGTCTTTGGAGGGCAGGTTGCCTGATACCACAACTGAGCCAGCAGGCACGCGACCATAAGTGACGCTGCCAGTTTCGCGGTCATAGATTTTGGTCGATTGACCGATATATACGCCCATAGAAATCACGCAGTTGTCTTCCACCACCACGCCTTCCACCACTTCGGAACGCGCGCCGATAAAGCAGTTGTCACCAATGATGGTCGGGCCAGCTTGCACAGGCTCTAATACTCCACCAATGCCTACGCCGCCGGACAAGTGCACATTCTTACCAATCTGCGCACAGGAACCTACTGTGGCCCATGTATCTACCATCGTGCCTTCGCCTACATAAGCGCCGATATTGACGTAGGAAGGCATTAATACAGCGTTTTTAGCGATATAAGAACCACGTCTTACCATGGCATTAGGCACCACGCGGAAGCCAGCGGCTTTGAATTGCTCGGCATCGTAATCGGCAAATTTGCTAGGTACTTTGTCGAAATATTGGGTATAGCCGCCGTCCATTAGCACATTGTCTTCTAGGCGGAAGGACAGTAATACGGCCTTTTTAATCCATTGATGGGTTTCCCATTGTTGGCTGTCGCCTATGCGGCTAGCCACACGTAATTTGCCGGCGTCCAAGTCGGCTAGTACACTGGCTACCGCTTGTTTTAATTCTGCGCTGGCGTTGCTGGGGTTGATGTCGGCACGACGTTCAAATGCCTGTTCGATAATGCTTTGTAATTGACTCATAAATGCAGTTCCAAAAACGTAAAAGGTGTTATTTTACCTGTTTTATGTGGGGTTGACTTAGATATCCCGCACCGCTATCGCTGGTTAAGCTGGCAGGCTAGTTTTGCGCGGTTTTTTTTAACTTAGATGAAGCAGGGAATTCAATCTAGCTAGCCGATTTTGCCTGTTGATATAAAGGCATCACGCTAGGAAGCAAGCGACGAATTTCTTGCGTACGGGTTTCATCGGAAGGGTGGGTGCTTAAGAATTGAGGCGGTTTAGCATTGCTTTGCTGTGCCATTTTTTCCCATAAGCTAATCGCTGCACTTGGGTCAAAGCCGGCTCTTGCAGACAATTCCAGCCCCATTCTGTCGGCTTCGGTTTCTTGTGTGCGCGAGTTAGGCAAAGCAAAAAATAATTGGCTGCCCATCACAGCGGCTTGCATGCCCATATTGGCGCCCGCACGATTTTTACTGCCGCTCAACATGGCTGCAATCAATAACACACCGCCTTGTTGAACAGCGGCCAGCGACATGCGCTCACGACCATGTTCGCGCAGCGCGTGGCTGATTTCGTGGCCTAGCACGGCGGCTAATTCATCATCGCTAAGCATCAGCTTATCGATTAAGCCAGTAAACACCATAATCTTGCCACCCGGCATACAGTAGGCATTGACTTGCTCATTAGTCTCTACATTCACTTCCCATTTCCAAGCCTTGGCATCGGCGCGGAATACATCGCTTTGTGCAATCAAACGCTGTGAAATTCTGCGCACTCTTTGCAATACGGCTGGGTCGTTATTGAGCGTGTTTTTCTTTTCTGCGTTTTGCAAAGTTTGCACATACGAACGCAAAGACATGCTCTCGACTTGTTTTTCAGAAAACATCATCAGCTGTTTGCGTTGTATGCCCACCGTGCCTTGTTGGGTAGTGCTGGCGCAGCCCGCCAATAGGGCGAACAGGGCCAGCAGCGCAATGCGTTTAGCCGAAAAAAATTGAATGATGAATTGCTTTGCTATTCTTATATCCATGCTGATCCCCTTCAGGATGAACAAATTTATTTTTAGAAAGAAACTTGCGAACCTAGTTCCACCACGCGATTGGGCGGCAACTTAAATTGGTTGGTAATGGTTTCCGCCGAGCGGAATAGGCCGATAAATATCTTCTTGCGCCAATACGCCATGCTGTCGTCGTGTTGCGCGATCAAGATTTCTTTGCCGACAAAATAAGAAGTATCGCCCTCGTCCAGCAGCAAGCCTTGTGCAGCGCATAGCTTGAGGTCCTCAGGCAGATTAGGCTCGTCTTTAAAGCCATAGCGCACCGTGACGCGATAAAAGTCATACGGCAAGCTCTCCACGATGACCCGTTCTTCATTCGAGGTATGCGGGAAGTCGGTAAAGCGCGCAGTCAGAATCACCACTTTTTCATGCAGCACTTTATTGTGTTTTAGATTATGCAACATGGAATGCGGCACCCCATCTGGGTTGGGCGTCATAAAGATGGCCGTGCCTGGTACACGGGTGGGAGGATGGGCGCCTATGGCTTGAATAAAGGCATTGAGCTCCATCGATTCATTTTTTAAGTGGTCAAATAATTTGCTGCGACCGCTTTTCCAAGTCATCATCAGAGTGAAAATAAAGATACCCAACACCAGTGGCACCCAGCCGCCCTCTGGAATCTTCAGCACATTGGCGCCAAAGAAGGCAATGTCTATGGTCAGGAATAAACAAATCAGCGCGATGGTTCTGATTTTTCCCCAACCCCAAATCGAATGAAAAACGATGCCGGCCAATAAGGAGGTAATCACCATATCGCCGGTTACCGCAATGCCATAAGCCGCAGCGAGATTGCCTGAGGATTTAAAGGTCATCACCAATACCATCACCGCAATCATCAGTCCCCAATTCACGCGCGGCATATAAATCTGACCTTCTTCACTTTCCGAAGTGTGTTCCACATGCATACGCGGAATAAAGCCTAGCTGTAAGGCTTGGCGTGAAACGGAAAAAGCGCCGGTGATCACCGCTTGCGATGCAATCACGGCGGCCATGGTGGCTAATAAAATCAATGGGTATAACAGCCACTCAGGGGCTAATAGATAAAAAGGATTTTTGATGGCATCGGGGTTGAGCAATAACAACGCGCCTTGGCCAAAGTAATTCAAAATCAAGGCGGGTAATACATAACCAAACCATGCCAAACGCACTGGCAAGCGGCCAAAATGCCCCATATCCGCATACAAGGCCTCTGCGCCGGTGACCGCCAGTACCACAGCACCTAGCGCCACAAAGGCTATCCAAGTGTTGTGTTGTAGGAATTGCAGCGCGTACAGCGGATTGAGCGCATTCAAAATGGCTGGGTGTTGCAAGATGCTGGTGATGCCCAGCGCGCCTAATGCGCCAAACCATAGCAACATAATCGGGCCAAACAGATAACCCACCACCGCCGTGCCTTTGCTTTGCGCCCAAAACAAAATCAGCAATACCAGCAAGGTAATCGGAATAATCAGGGGGTGTAATACAGGCGCCGATAACTCTAGCCCCTCAATCGCCGAGAGCACCGAGATGGCCGGGGTAATCATGCCATCGGCATAGAACATACAGGCGCCCAATATGCCCAAAATAATCACCAGCTTTTTTAACTCTGGTTTTTTATTGGTATTTTGGCTGGCCAGCGAGACCAAGGCCATAATGCCGCCTTCGCCGCGATTATCGGCACGCATAATAAACGCCACATACTTGACCGACACCACCATAATCAGCGCCCACACTATCATGGATAAGATGCCAAAAATATTATCAGGGGTGAGGTGCACCGGATGGGCGCCGGCGGAGAAGACTTCTTTGACGGTATAGAGCGGGCTTGTGCCAATATCGCCAAAAACCACTCCCAATGCGGCTAAGGTCAGGGCAGGGAGTTTTGTTTTGTTGACGGCGCCAGAATCGCTCATATCAAAATGCCAAAATTGGAAAGGCTGTATTATCAAACAAGTTAATCGTCTCTCCAAGTACTAAAACCATGCAGTCGGGCAAAAATTCATGATGATGAGCCTACTGCGCTGCGTGATAAAATGCCGGCTTTGCCAAGTCTAACCCCACGAGTACCCCCTGCAATGTCTGATAGTCTGTTGTCGCAAGCCCAATTGCATGAAATTCTGCAGCAAACCATGCTGAGCGAGCGCCATGCCTTGCATAAGCAGTGGCGTGAAATGCAAGCGCAGCCGCCTTCGCAGGCTAAATTGAGCCATTGGCTTAAACGCTTGCGCCAGTCGCAACAGCGCTTTTTGCAACGTCAGCAACAACTGCCTAAAGCGAGTTTTCCAGAAGAACTGCCAGTCTCTGCGCGCAGACAAGAAATCGCTCAAGCGATACAACAGCACCAAGTGGTGATTGTGTGTGGCGAAACCGGGTCAGGTAAAACCACCCAGTTGCCCAAAATCTGCCTAGAACTAGGTCGTGGTGTGGCGGGCTTAATCGGCCATACCCAGCCGCGTCGTTTGGCTGCCCGTTCGGTAGCGACGCGTATCGCACAAGAGCTAGAGTCCAGTCTGGGCGAGCTGGTGGGTTATAAGGTGCGATTTAACGATAAGTTATCCGAGCGCAGCTATGTCAAGCTGATGACCGATGGCATTTTATTAGCAGAAACCCAGCACGATAGATTTCTCAATGCCTATGACACAATTATTATCGACGAGGCACATGAGCGCAGTCTGAATATCGATTTTTTACTAGGCTATCTCAGGCAGTTATTGCCCAAGCGCCCCGATCTTAAAGTAATCGTCACCTCTGCCACCATAGACGCCGAGCGATTCTCGCAGCATTTTAATCAGGCGCCAGTGATTGAAGTGTCGGGTCGCACATATCCAGTGGAAATCCGCTATCGTCCTTTGGGTAAGGCAGGCTTTATCGCCCAAGAAATCGAGGAGGATTTACTGGAAGATGACGATAGTCTGTATGGCATCAAACGGCGCGGTAAAACCGAGGCACGCTGGTTAGAAGAAGACGATGCCGAAGAAGCGATAGAAGAAGCGATTTTAGATGCCGCAGATGATTTATTGCGCCAAGGTGATGGCGATATCTTGGTGTTTTTGCCGGGCGAGCGCGAGATTCGCGATACCGCCGAGCATCTGCGCAAATATCAAGGGCGCTCGGCTAAATTGCGACAGGTCGAGATTCTGCCTTTATTTGCCCGACTCTCCATAGAAGACCAACAAAAGATATTCCGCCCACACGGCCAGCGACGTATTGTATTGGCCACTAATGTGGCAGAAACATCGCTGACGGTGCCGGGCATTAAATATGTGATTGATACCGGATTGGCGCGTATCAATCGCTATAGCAGTCGCGCCAAAGTGGAACAGTTGCAAATCGAAAAAATTAGCCAAGCCGCTGCGCGTCAACGTGCTGGCCGATGCGGGCGGGTATCCGAGGGGATATGCGTACGCTTATATAACGAGCAAGATTTCTTGCAGCGCCCAGCCTTTACCGACCCAGAGATTTTGCGTAGTTCATTAGCTGCGGTGGTGCTGCGTATGGCGGCATTAAATTTAGGCGAAGTCAGCGAGTTTCCCTTTATTGAGCCGCCCTCATCGCGCTTGATTGCCGATGGTTATCAGCTATTACAAGAGCTAGGCGCGGTCACCGAGCAGCGCCAAATTACCGAGCTAGGTAAACAACTGTCGCGCTTACCGCTAGACCCACGTTTGGGCAGAATGATATTGGCAGGCCAGCAACATGGCGTGCTGCATGAGACATTAGTGATCGTCAGTGCGCTGAGCATACAAGATCCACGTGAGCGCCCTATGGATAAGCGCGAGGCGGCGGATCAAGCGCATAGCAAATTCGCCCATGAGCGTTCCGATTTTGTCAGTCTGCTGCAGCTATGGAATTTTTATGACCACGCTTGGCGCAACAAGCAATCCAACCGCGCCTTGCAAAATCTCTGTCATCAGCATTTTCTGTCCTATATACGCTTGCGTGAGTGGCGCGATTTATACAGCCAGTTGGCTGAAATTGTGCAAGAACTCAATCTCACCCTGAACCAACCCTGTGCCGATCTGAATCAGCATTACAGCGCCATTCATCGCGCTTTGCTGACCGGTATGCTGGGCAATATAGGCTTTAAAGATGGCGAGGCAGAAAGCTACTTAGGGGCGCGTGGCATACGTTTTCATATTGCCCCCGGTTCTAGTTTGCGCAAATTACGCCCGAAGTGGGTGATGGCTGCCGAGTTAATTGAAACCAGTCGCTTATATGGTCGCTATGTGGCAGCCATAGACCCAGATTGGATAGAGCCGCTGGCTAAGCATCTGACGCAAAGCCATTACAGCGATCCCCGTTGGGATAGAAAAGCTGGCCAAGTGCAGGCATGGCAACGAGTTAGCTTATATGGCTTAACCATCGTGCCTAGAAGGCGCGTGCACTATGGGCCTATCAACAGCAGCGAAGCTCATGAGATTTTTATCCGTGAGGCCTTGGCCAATCGCGAGCTGGATACACGCGCCCCATTTTTTCAATATAACCAGCAATTAATCGCCGAAGTTGAGGCGCTGGAACATAAAGCCAGACGGCAAGATGTGTTGGTCGATGAGCAGACCTTGGTGAATTTTTATCAGGCCATCGTGCCACAAGATATCGTTAATGCCGCTGGCTTTGAGCATTGGCGCAAACAAGCCGAACAAAGCCAGCCTAGATTGCTGTATCTGACCAAAGAACACCTGATGCGCCATGGCGCAGCAGCGGTGACAGAACAGCAATTCCCTGAGCAGATGCAATTAAATGGTGTATCTGTGCCCTTGAAATATCGTTTTGAGCCTGGTCATCCACTCGATGGCGTAACCGCCAGCATTCCCTTGGCTATGTTGAATCAGTTAGATGTGCAGGCGACCGAGTGGTTGGTGCCCGGCATGATACGCGAGAAATTAGCCGCTTTGATTAAGTCCTTGCCCAAGACCATACGCCGTGTCTGCGCACCAGTGCCAGAATTTGTCACCAAATTCTTGTTGCAAGCCGATACCAGTCAGCCTTTGTTAGCCAGTTTGGTCAGCTTTATCAGCCAACAGACTGGTTTAAAGCTAGCGCTAGAAGATTTTGATTTAAGCGCATTGCCAGCGCATTTATTGATGAATTTTAATGTGCTAGACCCGCAAGCCAAGTCCTTGGTCATGGGGCGCGATTGGCGCGCTTTGCAAGCGCAATTGGGCAATGCCGCGCAGCTCAGCTTCCGTGCGCAAACGCCAGAGATAGAAAAAACGGGGCTTAAGCAATGGGATTTCGGTGATATTCCTGCCACCCTGAATATTCAGCGCGATGGCTTGCAACTGCAAGGCTATCCGGCCTTAGAAGACCAGCAAGATGCGGTCGCCATCAAATTATTCGATACCCCAGCACAAGCCATGCAAGCGCATAGACGCGGGGTGTGCAGATTGATGCGATTAGAGCTGAAAGAGCAAATGAAGCAATTAGAAAAAGGCTTGCCGCAATTTAATCAATACGCTTTGCAGCTGCGCCAATTGCTCGCGCCTGACGATTTGCGCGAGCAAATGTTGCTCGCCATCACGGACAGAGCCTTCATAGGCGATGACCCGGTGCCGCGTGATAACGCCAGCTTTATGCAGCTCAAACAACGCGCTCGCGCTAGATTGCCAGCGGTGGTGGACGCTTGCGTTAAATTGGTCAGCCAAGTGGCGCAGCAATATCCCTTAATCACGCAAAAAATAGCTGCCATGCCCAGCGCACAAGCGCGCTTAAAGCGCGATTGCGAGCAACAGTTAAATCATTTATTACCCGCACAATTCCTCAATCAAACCCCATGGTCGCAGTTGCAACATTTGCCACGCTATCTGCAAGCCATACGTTTGCGTATAGAAAAATACCCACACAATGTCGAACGTGACGCCCGCCACGCCGAAGCCATCGCCGCCATCTGGTCGCGCTGGCAAAGCAAAGTCGAACAATTACAAAAAGCCCAACGCGACATCCCCAGCGCCCTACAAGACTATCGCTGGCTAATCGAAGAACTGCGCGTCTCCCTCTACGCCCAAGAGCTAAAAACCCCTTTCCCAGTCTCCATCAAACGGCTAGATAAAATCTGGTCTGAGATGGCTAGTTAGCCTTAAATCTTCATCATCTGTTGGCGAATTTCTTGTTCGGCCAAATCTATCCCAATTAGGACTAATTGATTAGCTAGGGTTGGCGATACTGCCTCGACTGGGGTGGGCGGGTATAGGGTGTGGTGCACTGCGTGTAGGGCAATGGGGCCGGTTAAATCTTCCGCTTGTATGATGCCTTTGAGGCGTAATAAACGTTCGCCGTGTTGTTGGCATAGCCAATGCAGTTTTTGTTCTAGGCGGGTGAAGTTGACTGGATCTGGCAACTGTATGGTAAAGCTGTGCACTTGCTCACCATGCGCGCTGTGAAAGCGTTTGCTGGTTTTGTTTGTAGGCGATTGATGCGCCACTGAACTGCCGTGCTCATGTGGCTTGGACTTGTCGTAAGCAAACAATTGCTGCGCGGCAATTGCGCCATATTGCATAGCAATTTGTGGCGCATAAGGATTAATCTCTCTGAGCAACTGCTTCACCTTTTGTTGGGTGGCCTGATCCACCAAATCGCTTTTGCTTAATAACAATACATCTGCACTAGCAATTTGTTTCCATGCTTCGCGGTGCTGCTGCACTTGTTGTTGCGCATATTGACTATCTACCACCACCACCATTTGCGCCAATTGATACACCGAATTAATCACTGGTTCATTCAATAAATGCGCCATGATAGGCACGGGGTCTGCCATGCCAGTGGTTTCAATAATCAGCCGCTGAAACGCAGGAATGCCACCCAGTGCGCGTTTAAAAAATAAATCACGCATGGTATCGGCCAGCTCATTATTCAAAGAACAACACAAACAGCCCGAGGCCAGTAAACGCATATTCTCGGCAATATGCGGACTTTCCACTTGCTGCACTAGCGACTTGGCTAGCACATCATCTAATCCCACATTGCCCAATTCATTAATAATCAGGGCGCACTCGCCTAACTCGGGTTGCCGCAATAGCTGATTTAACAGGGTGGTTTTACCAGCGCCTAAAAAGCCGGTGATGATGGTGACGGGAATCAACATAGTGTGCTTGGTAAAGTGTGTTTAAAAATAGCCTTGATTGAGTTTTATGGATTATTTCATATTTACCTAGCAACATTCATTGTGATGACTAGCAACGATGAATTAATTCGACAAACTGAAACAAAATCCAGCAAATTGGATTAGACGGGCATGATAAAATTTCACTTTTTTCACCCCCGTTTTTCACCACAGCATGGAGTTTTTATGAGTATAGGCACGCCCCTTAGTCCAAGTGCAACCCGCGTTATGTTATTGGGTAGTGGAGAGTTAGGCAAAGAAGTGATTATTGCTTTGCAGCGCTTAGGCGTGGAGGTGGTGGCGGTGGATAGGTATGCCAATGCGCCGGGGCATCAGGTGGCGCATCGTAGTTATGTGATAGATATGACCGACCATCAGGCTTTGCTGGACTTGGTGCAGCAAGAAAAGCCGCACTTCATCGTGCCGGAAATCGAGGCGTTAAATACGCAAACCTTGGCGCATATCGAGCAACAAGGGCTGGCTACTGTAATCCCCACCGTGCGGGCCGTGCAACTGACCATGAACCGCGAGGGCATTCGTCGCTTGGCGGCAGAGACCTTGCAACTGCCGACTTCGCCGTATGCTTTTGCCGATTCCCTAGCCGCCTTGCAACAGGCGATAGATAACGATATCGGCTATCCCTGTTTTATCAAACCTACCATGTCATCTTCTGGCAAAGGCCAGTCGCGCGTGACCAGTGCTGAGCAAGTCGAACAGGCTTGGCACTATGCCGCTAGCGCGGGGCGGGTGAATCAGGGGGTGGTGATAGTAGAAGGGCAGATTGATTTTGATTATGAGATTACCTTGCTGACGGTGCGAGCCAAAGACGCGCAAGGCCAGATACACACCCAGTTCTGCGAGCCCATCGGCCATTTGCAACAGCGTGGCGATTATGTGGAAAGCTGGCAACCACAAGCCATGCACCCTGTGGCTTTGCAAAAGGCGCAACAGATTGCCGCTAAAGTGACCGATGCGCTAGGTGGGCTAGGCTTATTTGGCGTGGAGTTATTTGTCAAACACGACCAAGTATGGTTTTCCGAGGTCAGCCCTAGGCCGCATGATACCGGCATGGTGACCATGGCCACGCAACGATTAAATGAATTTGAGCTACACGCGAGAGCCATTCTTGGTTTGCCTGTGGATACCAAATTGCGCGAATGTGGCGCCAGTGCAGTGATTTACGGCGGGGTAGAGGGGCAAGGCTTGCAGTTTGATGGCTTGCAACAGGCCATGAGCGTGCCTGATAGCGATATACGCTTATTTGGCAAACCGCTTTCATTTGAATTTAGACGTATGGGTGTGGCGATTGCCAGTGGCGATGATGTTGAACAAGCGCGTCAGAAAGCGCGTTTGGCAGCCAGTTTAGTTAAGCCAACCTTGCCATCTTAAATGGCGACAATGGCGATTAATTTTTTCTAGGCAGACCGCCTAATAAAGCCGCAACCGGTTTTTTATTACTGGCATTACCACTTAGTGCGCTAGATGGCTTGATGGCAGGCGCATCGCCGCTAGGTTGATAGGGTTGCGAGAAAAACGGATCTAGCTTTTCATTGCGTTTTGTTGCGCTGGATAAACTACGTGCGCTACTAGAATCGCTGCTACGAGTGCCGCTACGCTCTGACCCACTGCGTTCCGACCTAGACCGTTCAGATCTAGTCCGTTGAGAGTCAGACTGCTCAGGCGCTTGACCATTCGCTACAGGGCTAACGCGCTGTTTGTCTAGTTGGCGTTTAATCAGCTTTTCAATTTCATTCAGATATTTTTCTTCCTCAGCACTGACCAAAGATAGCGCGATACCGCTAGCGCCAGCGCGGCCGGTTCTGCCGATTCTATGCACATAATCTTCTGGCGCACTAGGAATCTCGTAATTAATCACCAAAGGCAGTTGGTCTATATCCAAACCTCGCGCTGCGACATCGGTGGCAACTAGCACCACGATTTCGCCACGCTTGAATTTGTCTAGCGCTTGTATGCGTTCTTGCTGGCTTTTATCGCCATGAATCGCGTCTGCTGCTAAGCCCTCGCGTTGCAAAAAGCGCGCTAACTTGCTGGCGCTAATTTTGGTTTTGGTGAACACAATCGCTTGTTGGTCGGTATATTCGCGCAACAAGGTCAGCAATTGGCTTT
>CAYNLW010000023.1:0-19193 GCA_964398195.1 uncultured Methylophilaceae bacterium
GCCCGTATGCTTCCTTAGCAGGGAAGTGCCTTCGACCACTCGGCCAGCTCTCCTAAGCCATCTTGCAAAGGGCGTAACGATACTCGAATACGCCCCAAAAATCAATGAAATAATGCCCTAAATGCAGACAATATCACGCTTTATCTAAATCAAATGCCTTGTGTAAAACTCTGACTGCCAGCTCCATATATTTTTCATCGATGACCACGGCAATCTTAATTTCGCTGGTGGAAATCATCTGTAAATTGATGCCTTCTTCCGCCAAGGTTCTAAACATTTGGCTGGCGATGCCCACATGTGAGCGCATTCCTACGCCCACCACAGACACTTTGGCAATCTTGTCGTCACCAATAATCTCACGCGCCCCAATATGGCCTTGCACCCCTTTCAGGATAGCGATGGCCTTATTCATTTCATTTTTGTGCACAGTGAAAGTAAAGTCTGTGGTGCCATCGGCGCCCATATTTTGGATAATCATATCCACATCAATATTGGCGTCGGCGATAGGCCCTAAGATTTGATAGGCGATGCCAGGTTTGTCAGGGACGCCTAATACGGCAATCTTCGCCTCGTCGCGGTTAAATGCAATGCCTGAAATAATTGGTTGTTCCATATTACTATCCTTGTCTGATTCTTCTTCAAATGTAATCAGTGTGCCTTCGCCGTCTTCTTCAAAACTGGATAACACACGCAACTTCACTTTATATTTACCAGCAAATTCTACCGAACGAATTTGCAATACTTTAGAGCCCTGACTGGCCAGCTCTAACATTTCTTCAAAAGTAATCGATTTCAATCGGCGCGCTTCCGGCACCACACGCGGGTCGGTGGTATAAACGCCATCGACATCGGTATAAATCTGACATTCGTCAGCTTTTAACGCGGCTGCCAAAGCCACACCGGTAGTATCAGAACCGCCACGACCTAGCGTGGTGATATTGCCCTGTTCGTCCACCCCTTGAAAGCCCGCCACTACCACCACATGACCGCTGTCTAAATCGCGCCGTATATGTTGCTCGTCTATGCTAACGATTCTGGCTTTAGTAAAAGCGCTATCGGTAACAATACGCACTTGCGCACCAGTATAACTTTTCGCTTTGATACCAAGCTCCATCAGCGCCATCGAGGTCAGGCCTATGGTGACCTGCTCGCCAGTCGCCAGCATCACGTCCAATTCACGTGGATCAGGCTCAGGCATAATGTCTTTGGCCAAATTAATCAGCCGATTGGTTTCCCCTGACATGGCAGACACCACCACCACCACTTGATGACCAAGCGCTTTAAAGCGCGCTACACGGCGCGCGAGATTTTTAATTCTTTCTGGGCTTCCTACGGAGGTGCCGCCATATTTCTGTACGATAAGTGCCATAGTATTGTTTAATCTGTTGAGTCAAAAAATTAGAAAAATAATCAATAAAAAAACGATATAAAACTTTATAAAACTAGCTTATTTAAACATAGCTGGCATATAAAAAACTGCTCACCAAGCCTTTAGCCTAAGCCTTTTACAGCTTGCCCGAAACCCATTGTGGCACACTTTGCAAAGCCGCATCTAATTTGCTCACATCGCTACCGCCCGCCATTGCTAGATCGGGTTTACCACCACCTTTACCACCCACTTGCGTGGCTACGTAGTTGACCAAATCACCAGCTTTAATGGTGCTAATCAAGTCATTGGTCACGCCTGCCACCAAGGTGATTTTGTCGGCATTCACACTCGCCAACACGATGGCCGCCGATTTCAATTTGTCTTTTAGCTTATCCATGGTCTCGCGCAAGCTATTCGCATCAGCGCCTTGCAATACCGTGGCTAATACTTGAATATCGCCCATGCTAATGGCTTGTGCGGTCAACTCATCACCTTTGGCGCTGGCCAATTGCGATTTCAATTTCGCCAATTCTTTTTCTACACCCTTTTGCTGCTCTAACAAATGCGCCACTTTGCTGGCCAATTCATGAGCAGGCGATTTAAAGGTGTCGCTTAACAATGCAATCAACTGCTGTTGTTGTTGCACCAAGCGCAAGGCATTTTGACCTGTCACCGCCTCAATCCGCCTTACCCCAGCGGCCACGCCACTTTCGCTAGTAACTTTAAATAAGCCTATATCGCCAGTGGCACGCACATGGGTGCCGCCACATAATTCGCGTGAAGAACCGATATCCAAGACGCGCACTTGCTCGCCATATTTCTCGCCGAACAACATCATGGCGCCAGTTTTTTGCGCATCATCAATCGACATCACCCGCGCTTGGGTGGCCTGATTTTGCAGAATTTCCTGATTCACCAGTTGTTCTATGCGTTGAATTTGCTCAGCGCTAACAGGCGCGTGATGAACAAAGTCAAAACGGGTTTTTTCGTTATCCACCAAAGAGCCTTTTTGTTGCACATGCTCACCCAACACCTCACGCAATGCTTTGTGCATCAAGTGGGTAGCCGAGTGATTGCGCATAGTGTCAGCGCGTGCAGTGGCGTTGACATTGGCTTTCACCGCATCGCCTAGATGTAGGCTGCCGGTTTGCAGCACACCGTGATGGCCAAATACATCGGCTTGAATTTTTTGCGTATCTTCTACGGCAAAAATACCTTGGCTAGATTTAAGCTCACCGCTATCGCCAATTTGCCCGCCAGATTCGGCATAGAAGGGGGTGTTATCCAGTACCACCACACCGATATCGCCCTCATTTAATTGCTCAACCGCCACGCCATCGCGATACAAAGCCAATACCTTGGCTTCGGTTTGCAAATGCTCATAACCTTGGAATTGCGTCGCCTGACCTTGATAGTCCAGATTAGCCGCCATCTTGAATTTGCCGGCGGCACGCGCTTGCTGTTTCTGTTGCGCCATAGCAGCGTCAAATGCGGCCGTATCCACCGTCACGCCACGCTCACGACATATATCTTGGGTTAAGTCCAAAGGAAAGCCATAGGTGTCGTGCAATTTAAATGCTGTTTCGCCATTAAACGCTTGTTGTTGCGACTGCGTATTGGCTAATTCCGCTTCCAGTATCTGCATACCGTTTTCTATGGTCTCAAAGAAGCGTTGTTCTTCTTGTTGCAACACCGCCATTACCTTGTCCTCCGCCGCCGCCAGTTCAGGGTAAGCCTCGCCCATCTCAGCCACCAAGTCGGGCACCATGCGGTGGAAGAAGGCAGCGCGCGCACCTAGTTTGTAACCATGTCGTATGGCACGGCGAATAATGCGACGCAATACATAACCACGTCCCTCGTTGCCGGGAATCACGCCATCGGCAATCAGAAAGCTACAAGCGCGGATATGGTCAGCCAGCACCTTGAGCGAGGGGCTATCCAGTTGGGTACAGCCAGTTTCTCTGGCGGCCGCATGGATAAGCTGTTGCATTAAATCAATTTCATAATTCGAGTGCACACCCTGCAACACCGCAGCGATGCGCTCTAAGCCCATGCCAGTATCCACCGAGGGCTTAGGCAATGGGTGCATCACGCCAGCTTCATCGCGATTAAACTGCATAAACACATTGTTCCAAATCTCGATAAAGCGATCGCCATCTTCGTCAGGCGAACCCGGAGGACCGCCGGGAATATCGGCGCCGTGGTCATAAAAAATCTCTGTACATGGACCGCAAGGGCCGGTGTCACCCATCATCCAAAAGTTATCCGAGGCATAGCGCGCGCCTTTGTTATCGCCGATTCTGACTACTTTATCTGCGGGCACACCGATTTTTTGTGTCCAAATCTGATAAGCCTCGTCGTCCTCGGCATACACCGTCACCATCAAGCGTTCTTTAGGCAGGCCATATACCTGCGTGAGCAACTCCCATGCGAACTGAATCGCGTCTTGCTTGAAATAATCGCCAAAACTAAAGTTGCCCAGCATCTCAAAAAAGGTGTGGTGACGCGCGGTATAACCCACGTTTTCAAGGTCATTATGTTTGCCGCCAGCACGCACGCATTTTTGGCTGGTAGTGGCGCGGCTATAAGGGCGCTTATCAAAGCCAAGAAACACATCTTTAAATTGATTCATTCCTGCATTGGTAAACAGCAGCGTGGGGTCGCCATGCGGCACCAGCGAGCTGGACGCAACCACTTGGTGACCTTTGCTTTGGAAAAAATCCAAAAACTGTTGGCGAATTTGCTTAACGGTAATATTGGGTTTGGTTTGCATACACTATCTGTTTTGTCGTTAAAATTTCTTTATCAATCTAAATTTTTAATCTTGCGTTTAAATCTCAGTTGTCAATCTTGGCTGTCAATCTTGGCTGTCAATCTCATATTCCATCTAGCTTCAATACAGGGCTTAATCTGCGCCTGCAATATCCTTAATCGGCAATATCCGTATCGCTAATATCCTCATCGGCAAAATCTGTGGCCAGCACGCGCCGGATAATTTCTAGCGAAAATCCTCGGCTCTGTAAAAAGCGCGCCTGCTTAGCCCATTGCACGCGGTCGCTAGGCGCTTGCTTAAATTTCTTACGGCAAATCGCCAACGCTTGTTGCAGCTGGCTGTCTTGCAGTTGATTTAGCGCTTGCGCGATTAAATCTGGCGCGATGCCTTTTTGCTTAAGCTCATAAGCAATCTTGGCGCTGCCGAATTTGCTTTGTCTAGCGAACACGATTTGTTCGGTAAAGCGCTCATCTGACAGCCATTTTTTCGCCACAAAGTCAGCGATAATTTGCTCTATCTCTTGCAGCTGCGCCGCTTGTTGCTCGGCTGTATTGGCTGGCATTTGCTCAGCTGGCATCTGCTGAATGGCTATTTGCGCCTGTCTATTAATCAACTGGCTTAATTTTTGGCGCAGTTCAAACGCGCTATATTCGCGCTTGGCTAAATACTGCATCGCCTTTTGTCGCAGATTGAGTGGGGGTTTTGCTTTAGTCGTCAATATCGTCAGGGCCTGTGCTGACGATGACAGCATCTACATTGCCTTTGGCGCTGTCGCGTATCTTTTGATCGATTTCGTCGGCAATAGCAGGATTCTCACGCAAGTATTCGCGCGCATTATCTTTGCCTTGGCCTATCTTCTCGCCGTTATAGCTATACCAAGCGCCTGCTTTTTCCACCAACTTCAGGTTGGCGCCCAGTTCCAAAATCTCGCCTTCGCGCGAAATACCTTCGCCATACAAAATATCAAATTCAGCTTGTTTAAATGGCGGTGCCACTTTGTTTTTAACAATTTTGACGCGCGTTTCCGAGCCTATCACCTCATCACCTTTCTTAATCGAACCGGTGCGGCGTATATCCAAACGCACAGAAGAATAGAACTTCAGCGCGTTACCACCGGTGGTGGTTTCTGGGTTGCCGAACATCACGCCTATCTTCATACGAATCTGGTTAATAAAAATCACCATGGTATTGGTGCGTTTGATATTGCCGGTCAGCTTACGCAACGCTTGGCTCATCAAGCGGGCTTGCAAGCCCATATGCGAGTCGCCCATTTCGCCCTCAATTTCGGCCTTGGGCACTAGCGCAGCCACCGAGTCAATCACCACGATATCGACTGAACCAGAGCGCACCAACATATCGGCAATTTCTAGCGCTTGTTCGCCAGTGTCAGGTTGCGAAATCAGCAAGTCAGCGATATTCACCCCCAGCTTTTGCGCATATTGCGGGTCTAGCGCGTGTTCAGCGTCGATAAACGCTGCGGTGCCGCCAACTTTTTGCATCTGTGCAATCACAGACAAGGTTAGCGTGGTTTTGCCAGAAGACTCTGGACCATAGATTTCAATAATGCGGCCGCGTGGCAAACCGCCTATGCCTAGCGCTAAATCCAGTCCCAAAGAACCAGTAGAAACGGCTTGAATATCTTCGGCGACCTCGTTGTCGCCCAAGCGCATGATAGAGCCTTTACCAAATTGCTTTTCAATTTGTGATAATGCCGCCGCTAGCGCCTTGCTTTTATTTTCGTCCATGGAATCCTCTATTCATATTGATACAGCAAGTCGATACAACTAGCTGATGTTGTTTTACTAAAATATGTTGCTTACTAAAAATTTATTGCTGTGCTGGCTTAATTCCCAACACGGCTTAATTCCCACTAGGGCTTAATTCCCTAAACGATTTAATTCTCACAAGGACCCAATTCCTACCATGGCCTAATTCGCAAAATCCAAGGCAAAAAATTGCTGTGTAGAACTTGCGTGTTTGGGGGATTTAATTTATTGCAGTTTTGCTAAATTTTGGGCTCAGGTTTCGCCCCAAAAGGTGCATATAATCAAGCCTCTAATTATTCCACAAAAGCGCCTTAATAGGTAGTCAGCAGTTGCATTATTCCGTTAAATAAAATCGCCACCGATTGCTGGCGGATTTGCTGTCTATCACCAGTCAAAAAATGCTGTGCGCTATGCAAATGCCCACGCTGATCCGCCCAAGCAAAACAGACTGTGCCCACCGGTTTTTCTGCGCTACCACCGCCGGGACCCGCAATGCCAGTAACGCTGGCGGCCAGTTGGCACCGCCCCAGCTGGATTAAGCCCTGTGCCATGGCTTGCGCAACCGGCTCGCTGACTGCGCCATACTGCGCCAATACATCAGCGCTGACTTGCAGATAATCCTGTTTCGCTTGGTTGCTATACGCCACGATGCCGCTTTGAAACCACGCCGAGCTGCCAGCTAAGTCGGTGATAATGCTGGCGGCCAAACCGCCGGTGCAAGATTCTGCCAAAGCCAACATCTGCCCATGCGCTTGCAAAGACTCCCCTATGGCTTGTGCTAACTGGTGCAGGGTTGCGCTGTCGGCTTGGATATTTGATGGATTGTGGGGGGTATTAGTCATGGCTTATTGCATCCATTCTGGCTTGATCATCAGCAGCCCATGCAACAGCGCAATACTGAACAGCGCAGCCAATAAATCGTCTAGCATCACCCCCAGCCCGCCTTTCACTTGTTGGTCAATTTGGCGTATAGGGAAGGGTTTAAAAATATCCATACATCTAAATACAATAAATGCTAACAACCAAGCCATCACCGTATTAGGCGTAAAGGTAAGCACTAACATCATAGCGATAATTTCATCCCATACGATGCTGCTATGGTCAGACACGCCTAGCGCTTGACCAGCGCGTTGGCAGATGGCGATGCCTAGCAAAAATAGCGCGCTGATGATGCTTAGTTTTAGCGTCAAACTCAGGCCTAACAATCCCGCATAAGCGGCCACTCCGAGCAAGCTACCAAAGCTGCCCGGCGCCCAGCGTATTAAGCCGCTACCCAAGCCTAATGCCAACAAGTGGCTAGGGTGTTGCCATAAGAATGCGGCGCTGGGGTAGTTGGCTTGTTTATCATGCTTGGAAGTGGTCATATCCCTGTTCCTTAAGTGCAATCCGTTGTTGTTGCGCGTCCCACACGCGCAGTCCGCTTTGCCCACTAATCTGTCCTATACAACTCAGCGCAATACCCTGTTGTTGCGCCAGTTGCACAATCTGTTGGTGTTGCTCGGCGGGCGCGGTAAAGCATAATTCATAATCATCGCCACCGCTTAAAGCCAGTTGTTGCTGTTGCGCAAGGCTGAGGCCGGTGTGCGCTAAATCATGCTGCACACGTGGCCAATGGATATCCGCACCGACCTGCGAGCGCTGCAATATATGCGACAAATCCGCTAACAAGCCATCTGAAATATCAATCGCGCTATGCGCCAAGCCACGCAATGCCATGCCCAAGGCGAGTCTGGGTTGCGGTCTATGCAGCGCTTGCAAAAAGGCAGGCGGACAATCTTGTTGCGCCAGCAGTTGCTGCAAGGCATAAGCCGCGCTGCCCAACTGGCCAGAATGCCAAATCTCATCGCCCAGCATGGCATGGCAGCGTTGCAAAGCGCTATCACGCGGCAATACCCCCATGATTTGCACACAGATATTCAGCGGTCCACGCGTGGTGTCGCCGCCTATCAGGCTGACTTGGTAGGTCTCTGCGCAATCAAATAGCCCTTGCGCAAAGCCTTGCAACCAAGCCGCGTCAAATTGCGGCAAAGCAATCGCCAGCGTGGCCCATTTGGCTTGTGCGCCCATCGCCGCCATATCCGAGATATTCACCGCCATGGCTTTCCAGCCGATATCGTAGGGGTCTGCATCAGCAAAAAAATGACGGCCGCTGACCAGCATATCGCTAGACACCGCCAACTGCTGGTCAGCTTGAATATGAATTAAGGCGGCATCATCACCGCCTGCTAAATCAGTATCGTGGCAGGGGCGCTGGAAATATTGCTGAATAATAGAAAATTCCGAATTCATGCCTATTTCTTTTGCGGTCTAAAGGCAGCCACCACGTCAGGATTGGTTTGCAATAGCGGTGCGCCGATTAAATCTAAACAATACGGCACCGCAGCAAAAATGCCGTGCACCAGCGTATTGCCTTGCTCATCGCGCACCCCTTGCAAAGTCTGCGCGATCGCTTTGGGTTGGCCGGGCAAATTGATAATCAGCGCTTGTTTGCGGATAACCGCCACTTGGCGCGACAAAATCGCGGTTGGCACAAAATGTAAGCTGATTTGCCGCATCTGCTCGGCAAACCCAGGCATCTGTCTATCCGCCACCGCCACTGTGGCTTCTGGCGTGACATCGCGTGGTGCGGGACCAGTACCGCCGGTGGTCAATACTAAGTGGCAGCCTTGCACATCAACCAAGTCGATCAGAGTTTTTTCAATGACCGCTTGTTCATCAGCGATCAAGCGGTCAACGCTTTCCCACGGGGTGCTAAGCGCCTGTTCTAGCCATTGCTTTAAATGCGGAATGCCTAAATCCTGATACACCCCTTGCGAGGCGCGGTCACTGATGGAGAGCAAGCCGATACGAAATTTTTTCTGCATAGTTGTCATATTGAGGTGAATTTTTCTACTAAGTGTGAGTCCGAGAGAAAGCTTAACTTTTTTGTCACTATAAAATTTTTGTCACTATAAAAATCGGTTAGTCACTAGTTAAACCAGTAATTGCCTCTAGCCACTGTAAAGCTAGCATTTAAACTTAATTGCCCGTTAACTTGAAAGAATCGTATGCATTATATTGCAATGTTGTGCGCTGTATGGATTTCAATGGTATCGCTGATCGCCAAGGCGGAGTTGCCTAGCATTAGCGAAAACTACTTTATGACCACCTATGTAGAAAGCAAAGCCACCAATGCACGTCGCCTAAAAGCGGCGGGTGAACCGCAGTTGTTTTCTGGGGTGGATAAAAAAGCCGATTATCAACGCATGCACGAAAAAGGCTATGAACTCATCGGCTATTCCAGCTTCACTGCGGGGGATATCGCCCCCGATTTAAGCCTGCCGCAAGCCAAAAAAGTCGGTGCGGAAATCGTCTTGGTATATTCCGAGCGCACCGGTAACCGCACCGGCAGCGTGGCTGCCGCCAAAGAAGCCAAACAACGCGGTGAGCAAATACGTCCAGAGGACTTAAAAGATAGACCCTTGGGCTATACCTATTTCGCCACCTACTGGGCCAAGATCGCCCCGCCAGTATTGGGTTTGCATGTATTGGTGCCAAAAGAAACCGACAAACCTGATGGCTTAATCGTATTGGTGGTGATGGAAGGTTCGCCAGCCTTTGCTGCGGGCATACGCAAAGACGATATCTTGTACAAAATTGGCGATATAGAAGTGAATAATATCGAGCAGTTAAATCAAGCGCTCAAGCAATACACAGGGCAACAAGTGGTGATTGAATACAAACGTGAGCGCCAGTTTATGAGTACTACGGCGCAATTGAACTAGCTACTCGCTAGACTGGCCTTCGCTAAACACCTCGCGCAACAATTTAAACAGCAAGCGACTACTTTTAGGCGGTTTATTTTGTTGCGCTTCTTTACGCGCATTTCTGATTAAAGTGCGCAGCTGCTGACTATCCACGCTAGGGAATTGCGCAATAAATTGTGCCAAGGTTTGGTCGGCTTGCGCTTGATCAACAGCCGTTGCCTCGGCTGGCTGGGCATGGATTGGGTGGCCAAAAATCAACTGGTCGCGCCGTCTTTCCAGCAGATGAAAAAAAGCATTTTCTGCTTGGTTTTTGCCTTCCCATTTTTCAAATTGCTCAATAATCGGTTGCGCATCAATATCGCGCATCAAGCTGCCGATATATTGCCGTTGCCTACGCAAAGCGCCATTGGCACGAATTTTCTGCGCTTGTTTAATGGCCGCCAGCAAATCTTCCGGCAGTTGCAGTTGCTGTAATTTGCTATCCGGCAAATCTATCATCTTCACGCCCAAAGCCTGCAAAGCATCTGCCGAGGCCTTGAGTTTGGTTTTGCTCAACGGGCTGGGTTGTTCATGCTCAGTGGCTTGCTGCTTGGGGGTGTGGCTGGCGGGCGACTTGCTCATTGTTTAAGTCCTGTACTCACTCATTCAATCTAGGATTCAGCGCTAGTAAAAACTTCATTTAAATCCGCACTTCATATTAATTCGTTCAGGCGGCTAGGCTGGGGTATCATAACAGCTTTTTGCGCAAGCCTGACGCTAGCATGAAAGCGCAGGCATGACTTATCAACCCAATAAATCTTAACCAAAGAAATCTTAACCAGAGAAATCGCTATTCAATCCAATATGACAGACTCCTCATTTAGCTACTCGCTCGCCGATTTACAACAAATGAATGAAACCGTGTTACGGCTAGCCAGCCTGCAAGGCGCTAGCGCGGCGGAATGTGAAGTCAGCGTTGGCTTTGGGCAAGATATTGCTGTGCGTTTGGGCGAGGTGGAAACCATAGAATACACACGCGACAAAGGCGTCAATGTGACGGTGTATTTTGGTCAGCAAAAAGGCAATGCCAGCTCCTCTGACCTTAGTCCGCAAGCCCTGCAAGACACCGTTACTGCGGCTTGCAATATCGCCCGCTATACCGCCAGCGATGAGTTTTGTGGCTTGGCCGACGCGCATCGCTTGGCGCAGCAGATGATGGAGCTAGATTTGCATCACCCTTGGGCGCTCAGCGTAGAGCAAGCCATAGAACTGGCCAGCGCCTGTGAAGAAAGCGCCATGCAAGTAGATAAGCGCATCAATAATTCCGAGGGCGCGGCGATTTCTAGTCAGCAAAGTCTATTCGCCTATGCCAATAGTCATGGCTTTAACCAAGGTTATCCTAGTGCACGGCACAGCATTTCCTGTTCAGTCATTGCCGAGCAAGGCGAACAAATGCAACGCGATTATTGGTATTCCACCGACCGCAATCCAGCGCGTTTATTATCCGCGCAACAAGTCGGCCAAATGGCCGGTGAGCGCACCGCCAGACGCTTAAATGCCCGCTCGATTAACACCCAACAAGTGCCCGTCATCTTCGAAGCGCCGATAGCCGCCTCGCTGATTTCGCACTTGGTGTCGGCGATTTCCGGTGGCAATTTATATCGCGATTCATCGTTCTTAAAAGACACCCTGCATCAACAAATCATGTCGCCCGTGGTGACCATAGTAGAAGACCCCCATATCATAGGCGGCCTAGCCAGCAGCCCATTTGACTACGAAGGCGTACAAACCAGCCCACGCACGTTAGTCGATGCCGGCGTACTCAACGGCTATATGCTATCCAGCTACTCCGCCCGCAAACTCGGCCTACAAAGCACAGGCAACGCCGGTGGCAACCACAACCTAATCGTCGCCTCGCAAGCACTAAGCTTCGCCGACCTGCTAAACATGATGGGCACCGGCCTGCTAGTCACCGAACTGCTAGGCCAAGGCGTCAACCTAGTCAGCGGCGACTACTCCCGTGGCGCCGCCGGCTTCTGGGTAGAAAACGGCCAAATCCTCTACCCGGTAGAAGAAATCACCATCGCCGGCAACCTCGCCCAAATGTTCAAACAAATCACCGCCATCGCCAACGACCAACTCATCTCCGGCTCCAAACAAATCGGCTCAGTATTAATAGAACGCATGACAGTAGCGGGGAAATAAGCAGCGCTCGTAGCCCCTTCGCTTTTATTCCACTCAACGAGGCGAACGCACTTGTTACGCGGGGGTGGTTGCGGCGAGAGCCGCTTGTTTGTTTTATGCGTCTATCAGTTCTCGTTGGTTGGGTTGAAGCATGAAGCCCAACATGGCTCCCGTGGATAGATCGCTGTTGGGCTTCCTATCGTCAGCCCAACCTACCAATTTAATGAATAGGATGCGCTGACGCAGGAAGCGCATCAATCGCGAGAAAAAATAGAAAGGCTCCTTTGCAGGAGCCTTTCTAAAACTAGGTTTGGTGTATTCGTAACCTCTGAAAACCTTACTTCCCTACCGCCGTACTCTCCGTTGCTTCTTCAAAGCTATCATCAATCTGCTCGGTGATTTGGCCGTCACTGATTTGGTTGATGCGGCGTTGGTTATAAGCGTCGCGCATGAAAGCGTAGGGGTCTAGGGCGGCTTCGTCTAGCAGGTCAGAGCCGGGTAGGAGGTCGGCGCGGTAGTCGATGAAGCGGGTGGCTAGTAGGACATTTCTTGATCTTGGGTTTTCTACGTAGCCTAGTGGCTCGAAGGTGAACCAATCGGTGATCAAACCGGCGGTGTCGCGTAGGTTGCTTGGACCTAGCAAGGGCAGCATGACGTATGGGCCTGGGCCTACACCCCAATAGCCTAGGGTTTGGCCGAAGTCTTCTTTGTAGCGGTTGAAGCCGGTGCGGCTGGCGACATCGACGAAGCCTAGGATACCGACGGTGGTGTTGACCACGAAACGGCCGGTGGTTTCGGCGGCTTTGTTAAATTTGAATTGCAGCAATTGGTTGAATACGGTGACCACATTGCCAAGGTTGTTGAAGAAGTTGTTGATGCCAGCGCGGATAGGCGTTGGGGTAATGGCCTTATAGCCAGAGGCTACTGGTTTGAACACGGCTTTATCGGCGACATCATTGAACTTGTAGATGCCACGATTCATGGGTTCTAACGGGTCTTTATCTGAAGTAGTGGAGCAGCCGGTCAGGGCGATGGCAAGCAGTACAACGGAAAAAAAACTGAGCAACTTTTGGGTCATTACGCGCTTTCTAGTTAACTAAGAAAGAAATCTTACTCAAAACAGCGAAAACTTTAGCCGATAGCATGGCGCTTGTCTAGATATTTTGTGGTGATTACGCGACAGTTGTTGCGTTTTTGTATAAGGCCAAGGCAAGGTTTCTTTGCTCGGCATGATCGACGATGGGCATAGGGTAGTCATCACCTAGCTTTATCCCCAGCTGTTGCAGGCGCAGCGGCGGGATTTGCCACGGCGCGTGTATCTCTTTATCGCTACATTCAGCCAGTTCTGGCACGTATTTGCGGATAAATTGTCCTTGCGGGTCAAACTTCTCCGATTGGCTAAGCGGGTTAAAAATTCTAAACCACGGCTGTGCATCGCATCCGGTCGAGGCTGCCCATTGCCAGCCGCCGTTATTGGCGCTGAGGTCGAAGTCGATTAACTGCTGGGCAAAATAACGCTCACCCCAGCGCCAATCGATCAACAGGTCTTTGACCAAGAAGCTGGCAGTGACCATGCGCAGGCGGTTGTGCATATAGCCAGTCTGATTCAACTGGCGCATGGCAGCGTCGATAATCGGGAAGCCGGTGCGGCCTTGGCACCATGCGTCGAACCAGTCTTGCCGATTGGGGAAGGGCAAAGCGTCAAATTCTCGCTTGAAGGCTTTGCCACTCGCCACATCGGGGCGGTGGAATAAAATCTGGAAATAGAAATCGCGCCATATCAATTCATTCAGCCAAGTTTGCGCGCCTTGATTGTGCTGTTGCCAAGCGAAATGGGCGATTTGTCTGACGGAAATGGTGCCAAAGCGTAAATGCACGGACAAATACGAGGGGCCTTTGACCGCCGGGAAGTTGCGCGTGTCGGCGTATTGGCTGATACGGCGCTGAAAGTCTTGCCATAGCTGTTGTGCCCCTGACATGCCCAACGGCATCTTAAGCTGCAATAAATTGCTCTCGCTAAAGCCCATCTCGGCTAGGCTAGGGATAGGCTGCGCATATTCAGCGCTGGGTGGCGCAAGGCGCGACCATAGGCTAGCGACTGGATAGGCTAATAAATGTTGCTCGCTGAGTTGTTTTAATACCGCATTTTTATACGGCGTGAATACGCTATACGGCTTGCCTTGCTGGCTAAGGATCTGGTCGCGCTCGAATAGCACTTGGTCTTGCGATTGCTCAAAGGCTATGCCCAGTCCAGCCAGTTGTTGGGCGACCCAGTGGTCGCGCTGTTGGGCAAACGGCTCGTAGTCGCGATTGCTAAACACCGCGTTCACTTGCAGTTGTTGCGCCAGCTTGGGGATAGCGCTGCGTGCGCTGTCATACAGCACGATTAAGTCACCGCCATGTTGTTGCAAGGCAGTTTTGAGTTGCTCTATGGCGTGCCAGATAAACTCTACGCGGCGGTCTTGTCTATTGCTGAGTTGATCCAATATGTCGCGGTCAAAGACAAAGACGCAAAACACTTGCTGCGACTGCGATAGCGCGTGATACAAAGCAGCATGATCCACGTCGCGCAAATCGCGTCTGAACCAAAGCAAACTTTTGCCATATTGTGGGTGCATACCATTACTCTCGATGATAAGGATGTTGTTGCAATATGCTGAGCGCACGATATAGCTGTTCGCATAACAGCACGCGCACCATGCCGTGCGGTAAAGTCAGTTTGGATAGCCCCCATTGCCAAGCAGCTTGCTGTTTTAGGCTGTCATCTAGCCCATCAGCGCCGCCTATCACCAGCGCGACATTTTTGCCTAGTCGTTGCCAATCTTGCATACGCTGCGCCAGTTGTTGCGTGGTGACTTGCGCGCCATGCTCGTCTAGCACCACCAAGTAGTCTTGCGCGACTGCTTCTAAAATGCGTTTGGCTTCGGCTTGTTGCACGCTGCTAGCGGATTTGCCAGCGGCGCGTTTATCCGGTTTGATTTCGATAATTTCTAGCTGCATCTCGCGCGGCATGCGCTTGCTGTATTCTTGACAGGCCTGTTCTACCCAATCAGGCATTTTATGACCCACGCTAATAATGCGTAGTTTCATGGCGAAGATAAATTAATTGGCTTTGCCGGGGCTGGCGTTGAGTCGGGAATCTTGACTGGCGCCCCACAGTTGTTCGAGGTTATAATAGGCGCGGGTGGTTGGCAGCATGATATGCACGATAATCTCGCCCAAATCTAATAACACCCACTCGCCCTCGCGTTCGCCTTCTATGCCACGGGTGGGCACACCTAGCAGCTTTAATTTCTCGCTGACATTGTGTGCGACCGCTTTAGATTGGCGCGAGGAACTGGCGCTGGCGACTATCATATAGCTGGCCATCGAGGTCAGTTTTCTGACGTCCATGACATTGATATCGAAACCTTTGATGTCTTCGATTGAATCCACCACTGCTTGCTTAATTTGCTCTAATTCCATGAATAATGCGCGCTCTTGGCTAGGTGAAGACAGGCCTTAAGCGGCCTGTACAGGGATGTCGTTGCGTTGATCGACAATGCGATTTTGTTGGTCAACATACACCAACTGGGGTTTGAAATTGCTTAATTCGACTTCGTTATAGACCGCGTAACTGGCGATAATCAGTAAATGTCCAGGCTCGGCTTTGCGGGCTGCGGCGCCGTTCACTGAGATAATCCCAGAGCCACGTTGGGCGCGTATGGCATAGGTGGTAAAACGCTCGCCGTTATTGATATTGTAGATATCGATTTGCTGATACTCCTTAATATCCGCCGCCTCTAACAATAACTCGTCTATGGCGCAGGAACCTTCATAGTCCAATTCAGAATGCGTGCAACGCACTCGGTGTAACTTGGATTTAAGCATGGTTCTTTGCATAGTTCCCCTATCTATACAAGACGACACTGCAAGTGCCGATTAAAAAAGGACGCATATTATAGGGCTAAGTGCTTGCTTAGCCAAATTTTTTACTTCGGCCGTCATTCCGTTGAAAAACGGAATCCAGTGACTTTCTCAAATAAAAAGGGAATTTTTACAATGTCATTCTGCGCGCAGTCGCAGAATCCAGGACAAAACCAATAAGGCATTTTTTTCCTTATTTAATACCAACGCCACTGGATAACGACTTTCGTCGGTATGACGAATCGATTGTTAGATTTGGTATTCGATATTATCTATTAGGCGCGTTTCGCCTAGGTAGGCGGCGCCTAGAATGACGTAGCTGGCTTGCTTACCTTGGGCGGGTAATAGCGTATCGGGGTGGCAGATTTGCACATAGTCCACGCGCCAGCCTAGTTGCTGTAATTGCGCTTGCGCTTGTGCTTCTAGGGCGCGAATTTGTGCGCTGCTTAAGGGGTGTTGCGCTTGGTGTTGTTGCGCGCTGTTGAGCAAGGTTTGATACAAGCCGCTAGCAAGGGCGCGTTGCGCTGGGCTTAAATAGCCATTGCGTGAGCTGAGCGCTAGGCCATCTGGCTCTCTGATGGTGGGCGCAGCGATAATTTCTATGGGCAAATTGAATTGCCGCACCATTTGCCGTATCACACTGAGTTGTTGAAAGTCTTTTTTGCCAAACAGCGCGATGGCCTGTTGGCAACCATTAAAAAATACCAAATTAAATAGCTTTAATACCACGGTCGCCACGCCATTAAAGTGCCCCGGCCGCGATGCGCCACACAATCTATCTGCCACGGCGGGCAGACTGACCAGCACGTCTTGCCCAGTGCTGCGCTGGCTGGCGTCGAAATCAGGATAGATGGTGTGGTTTTCTGGTACGAACAGCACATCTACACCAGCGTTTTCTAATAGCGCGATATCTTGCGCTAGCGTGCGTGGGTAGCGGTTAAAGTCTTCATTGGCGCCGAATTGCAGCGGATTCACATAAATACTCACCACCACCAGCGCGCCTGTGGCAGCGGCTTGTTGCACAAGGCTGAGATGGCCTTGGTGCAGATTGCCCATGGTGGGCACCAAGGCGATGCGTGGCGCGCCTTGCAAAGCCTGTCTTAACTCGGATTGATGTTGAATTATTTGCATGCTTAGTAGCTATGTTGCGGGCCGGGGAACTGGCCTTGTTTAACGCTTTGCACGTAGTCGGCAATGGCGCTTTGTATGCTGTGATGCTGTGCCAAAAAGTTTTTGACAAAGCGCGGTGTTTTAAAGCCTACGCTGGTAGCGCCAGTCTGCGCTAGCTGAGCCGGCCCATCATAGATGCCCAATAAATCGTGCAATACCAGCACTTGTCCGTCGCAATCCACACCGGCGCCTATGCCTATGGTGGGGATATGCAAGGCCTTGCTAATGCTTTGCGCCAAGCTGGCCGGCACCATTTCTAGTACCAAAGCGCTGACGCCGGCTTGTTGCAGGGCGAGCGCGTCTTGCATCATCTGTTGCGCTTGTTGTGGGGTTTTGCCTTGAATCTTATAGCCGCCCAATTGCTGCACCGATTGCGGGGTAAAGCCTAAGTGGGCGCAAACTGGCACGCCATGTTGGGTGAGATGTTGGGCGATGGCGATAATGCCGCCTGCGCCTTCTAGTTTCACCATATCCGCGCCAGCGGCGATCAGTTGCTGCGCATTGTGCAGCGCCTGTTGCGCCGAATGTTCGTAGCTATGCACCGGCATATCGCTGACGATTAAGCCAGTCGGCGCGCCTGCCCGCACCATCTGGGTGTGATATTGCATATGCGCCAGCGTCACCGCCAGCGTATCCGCTTGGCCTTGTAAAACCATGCCCAATGAATCGCCTACCAACAAAGCGTCCACCCCCTGCGCCAGCATGATCTTGGCGAAGCTGGCGTCATAGCAAGTGAGCATGGCAATTTTTTCGCCACGTTGTTTATATACTTGCAGTTGCGCCAAGGTCGTCATGGGGAATAGCTTAGGGTTAGTAGCTAGCGCGGGTGAGGCTTAATCGTCTAGCACGGGATTAAAAAATTCGCGCGGCGATTGCATTTGCAATATGCGTTCTATTAGCAAGTCCAGCGCGGCTTGGTTGTTCAGGATATTCAAGTTTTGATTATTGACGATCAACAAGGGGGCGCCACTGTAGCTATGGAAAAACTCGCTATAAGCGTCTGCCAAGCGGCTTAAATAGTCTTTGGAAATGCTTTGCTCGTAGTCGATATTTCTTTCTTCTACCCGACTTAACAGCTCTTCCACTGGGGTTTGCAGGTAAATCACCAAGTCCGGTTGGGAAGTCTTGAGGCGCATGGTGTGGTAGATGGCTTGATACAACTCGAGCTCGTCTGGGGCTAGATTGATGCGCGCAAAAATCGGGTCTTTTTCTATAAAAAAATCCGCTACCGAGGCATCGCCGAAGATGTCTTGTTGTTGCAAATCTTGCAGCTGCTTGGCACGTTGGAATAAAAAATGCAGCTGGGTGGGCAGGGCATAGCGCGGCATATCGCGATAGAAGCGCTCGAGGAAAGGGTTTTCTTCGGCTTTTTCAAGTAATAAATTGACTTGATAGAGCTCGGCTAATTTTTTCGCCAGCGTGGTTTTGCCGCTACCTATCGGGCCTTCAATCACGATGCTGGGATATTTTTGGAAAATTTGCGGATTAGTCATGAGTCGTATTATCTAAGAATTTGCCTGACTGTGGGAGCTTCACGCTAGGGATTTTTTTGCTGGGCATTTTTTCTAGCGATGTTAATCAGCTGAGTTTCACCACTCCATGCTGCGGCGCTAGCTGTTGCGTCAGATTCTCTTGCTCTAGCTGTTTGAGCAAAGCCTTTACTGGCCCTTGTCCGGGGATTAGCAAGTCGGGGGCGATTTCGCACAAAGGCACCAAGACAAAAGCGCGGCTGTGTAGGCGCGGGTGTGGCAAGGTCAGGCGCGCGCTATGCTGTTGGCTGAGTCCGTAGCACAACAGGTCTAAATCCAGCGTGCGAGGCGCGTCTTTAAATGGACGTTGGCGGCCAAACTGTTGTTCTAGTTGCAATAAAAAGTCCAATAGCTGCTCGGCGCTCAGCGTGGTGCTCACCGCAATCACCGCATTGATAAAGTCGTCTTGCTGGGTATAGCCCATCGGCGCGGTTCGATAGAGCGAGGATTGTTGCTGAAGCTGGATTTGCTCATGTTGCGCGATATGCTGGATAGCCTCGCGTATATTTTGCTGCGGCTTATGCAGATTACTGCCTAGCCCGATATAGGCGGTGACGGCGGACATTATGGCTCGCTGTGCTGGTCGGTATGGCTTTGGGCGGTGTTATTTTCGCCCGCTTGATGTTCGCCAGAGGACGATTTTCTCTTTCTGCGTCTGCGCTTTTTCTTGCCCTGTTCAGGCAATAGCAGATTGGCGCGCGTGTTGCTGTCGGCCCCGACAAATTGTTGCCACCAGTGGGCTAGCTCGGCGCTGACTTCACCGGATTCACA
>CAYNLW010000024.1:0-18146 GCA_964398195.1 uncultured Methylophilaceae bacterium
CATGGGTTGGTGCTACATTGACCATGTTTGCTGGTCCAGACGGCGTAATGGGTGGCTTCACAGCTTGGGACCCAATGAAGGGTACTAACGTTTGGTACAACAAAGAGAAGTTCTCTGCATGGGGCGGTGTATTGACTACTGCTTCTGACTTAGTGTTCTACGGTACATTGGATCGTTGGTTCAAGGCTGTTGATGCTAAGTCTGGTAAAGAACTATGGAAATTCCAAGTTGGTTCCGGTGTGATTGGTAATGCATTCACATACGGCCACAAGGGTAAACAATACGTTGGCGTACTGTCCGGTATCGGCGGTTGGGCTGGCGTAGCGATGAACCTTGGCTTGACTAACCCAACAGACGCTTTAGGTGCTGCTGGTGGTTACGCTGAATTGACTAAGTACAACGCTGCTCCTGGCGGCGGTGCGCTAAGCGTATTCAGTCTGTAATCTTTCACTTTAATCAGTGAGCTGAACCCCCGCTTTTTAGCGGGGGTTTTTATTTGTATTGCATAGGCGCGAGGCAAATAAAAAGGCGAAATCTTTATGGAGAAAGATTTCGCCTAGTACTTCTATGGAGATGTGCAAAACCTTCAATCAAGTTAGCGCACGTGTTCAATATAAACCACGCGCTTTGTCCTACAAAAGGATAGTTTCCTAATTATTTCGGGATATGTTCCTGACCAATAGTGAGGCGATATCGGCTGTGTTTTGTTATCCCTATAATGCGCCGTGTTCAATATTCGGCCCTGTGGAAATGGCGATTAACAACATACAAACCAGTGTGAATGAAATGCGTTGGGTTTTCTTTATTTGGATAAGCACCAGCTTGTTATCCTTGCTAAGTTTTGCCATGTATCGCTACACACATTTACTCAGTCCAGTGATTACTTTTGCCTTGATTGCACTGTATAGCTGGGTATTTTTGATTTGTTATTTATTGGATATCGCTGAATGGCAAAAGCGCAATCCAGTTCTGCAAGTTTGGCTATGGCAATTGATCCCGCTGATTGGCCCCTTGCTATGTTATTGCAGAACAATGAAGCTATTATCTGATTTCAAATAAAAATAAGAATAAAAAAAGACAAGGCGGATGACCTTGTCTTTTTGATGTCGGATTCAGTGAAACGAATCAGTAGGGTATATCAAAGGCTGAATTAGTCTAAGCCGATCTGATACACTTCTTGTTCAGTTTCAATCACTTTGCCAGTCGTGGCATCGACTTCAACTTCCCATTCTTTGCCATCTTTGCCTTTGATGTCGAACTCATAAGAAGCATTGCCGTTGGCTTCGATCGCGGTTTCGCTTTCAATTACTTCGCCTGGCTTGGCGGCTAAAGCTGCCTTCTTAGCGTCTTCTAAAGACACTTTTGCCTTGCTCTTAAAGCGTGCATCTTGTGCATCCACTTCTTCTTCCTCTTCGATAATCTTGGCAGTTTTGGCATCGCATTCTACTTCCCATTCTTTGCCATCTGCGCCTTTGATATCGAACTCATAAGTAGGCTGACCATTTTCGATTTCTGCTTCAACCGAAATCACTTGACCATCGTGCTTAGCCAAAGCGGCTTTTAAACAGCTTTCGAATTTGCCTTTATGCAAATCGGCAGCTTGCGCTGAAGTAAACAAACCAGCGACTAACAAACTGATTAACAATTTATTCATCTTGTTGCTCCTAAATTTAAGGGGGGTTGGGTGAACTGCAGCGCGCATGATAGGGGCAAGCGTAGAGCTAGGCTATACGACATAAGCCGGTATTTGTGGGTTAGCTAAATTAACTGGGGATTGAGCAGGAAAGCCTTGCCGTCGCCATGATTCAACATTGCTGGCTGGCTAAATAGTGCTTGATGGGTGAGGTTGCTCTAAGTGAATCAAGTCTTCGATAAAGTAAGCGGTGAGCTCAACTCGATTTTTTACCTTGGCTTTGCGGTAAATGGTGGCTGCTTGGTCGCGCACGGTGCGCTCGGATTTATGCCGGAATTTGGCAATCTCATCTAGGCTGTAGCCCTTGATAATCAGCAAGGCAATATCTCGCTCAGCTTGGGTTAACTTCCAGTCTTCAAACACCTGCTGAATATGCTGGGTAATGCCTTCGCGCAGCTTTTCGATTTGTTGCGATTGGGTTTTGATTTTTCTATTGGATTGACTTAGTTTGGTCACAGTTTGGTGATGAAGGGCAGCATCATTGCGATAACGCACATACACACGTATCACCAAATAAACAAAACTACCAATAATTAAGCCATCGGTAATAAAGTGAATATAAGAAATCTGCTCACTGGTGTCCCAAATCATATCCACCAAAAACAGCATCAGCAAAATACAGAACGGCAGTATTAACGAGCTCAATGGCGTGGAGGCGATGATTTGTTTTAGTGCAGCAAAAGATTTAGCCATATCTGTGTTGTCCATTCTTAGCAGTCATTACTACTTCTAAAAATTATCATATTCCGTTAGGGATTTATTCCTGACTATTGCCTGTAGCCTATGTTCGGGAAATTATCCCTAGCGCTTTGGCATAAGATATACAGCACATTGGCCAACACAAAGTGTACAAAATATGGCAAGCAAACAAACCACAGTGATGCTAGTGGATGACCATCTGATAGTTAGGGCGGGCGCTAGACGATTACTGGAGATGACGGCTGAATTTCTCATTGTGGCTGAAGCCGATAGCGGTGAAAAAGCCTGTGAGCTTCATTCAAAATTACAACCCGATGTCACCATTATGGATATTCATATGCCTGGCATGGGCGGCATAGAGGCGATGATACGCATACTAACTAAAACGCCCCAAGCCAAAATCATTATCTTATCTATGTATGAGCGTGGCCCATTTGTCGCGCATTGTCTTAAAGCTGGCGCCAAAGGTTATTTAACTAAGGCAAGCCTCGCGGATGAATTAGCTGTGGCAACTAGGGCGGTGGCGCTGGGGCGTAACTATATGAGTTCCTCAGTGGCGCAAAGCTTTGCCATTGATAGTGTGACAAAACCAAATAATCCACTAGCGGAATTAAATGCCAAAGAATTTCAGGTGTTTCGCTTAATCGCCGAGGGTAAGGAAATCGATGAAATTGCGGACGCTTTAAAGTTAAGTGCAAAAACCATTGCTAATTATCAAAGCATTATTAAACGCAAACTAGCCGTGAATACCTCGATAGAGATCCTAAAAATTGCCATTCAGTATGGCCTGCTTGACCCAGAAAACTTAGAAAAAGGGTGGAATGCCTGATAAACAGTTATTTAACCTATGGATATCAGGAAAAATTCCCGACTAGTTTTATATACAATTATGGTTTTTCTACTTTTTTAACCCCTTTAATTTTAAGATTATTTAATTTTTTCAGGATTATTACATGCGTAATCAACATAAATTTATATACCTCGCCGTGCTCAGCGCGCTAGCTTGTAGCTATGCTTCAGCAGCGGATGCGGTGAAGAGTGATAAGGTGCAAGTGATTTCTACTTCACCCTTGCCGGGCATAGGTGTGCCGGTCAATTTACTGCCTAGCAATGTGCAAACTGTCAGAGCGGAAGATATCAAGAAACAGCCTGGTGTTTCGATTGCTGACTATATGATTAACAATATGCAGGGTGTGACTGTGTCAGATATGACGGGTAACCCTTGGCAGCCTGAGATTAACTTCCGTGGTTATTCTTCTACCCCCTTGCTAGGCAATGCGCAGGGTCTATCGACTTATGTAGATGGTGTGCGTGTCAATGAATCATTCGGTGATGTGACGCTATGGGACAAGATTCCTAGCTTTGCTATCGGCAATATGCAGTTGGTGCCTGGGTCTAATCCAGTGTATGGCTTAAATACCTTGGGTGGCGCGATTGCCATTCAAACTAAAAATGGCCGTGATAATCAAGGCATAGGCTTGGAATATGAGTTTGGTTCTTGGGGTCGTCAACGCGCTTTGATTGAGGCGGGCGGTGTGTCTAAGGATGGTTCGGTCGATTACATGATTGGCTATCAACACTTAACCGAAAACGGCTGGCGTAAAAATTCGCCTAATCATTTAAACCAGTTGTTTGCCAAAACTGGCTGGCAAAATGAATCTACCCGTTTAGATTTAACCTATATCGGTACCGATAATAATCTGATTGGTAATGGTTTTACCCCTGAGTTTTTGTTGCGTGGTGACCGCGACCAAATCCATACCCGTCCTGACTTTACCAATAACTATTCGCACTTCTTAGCCTTAAACGGTTCGCATTGGATGAACGACACCACCATGTTCTCCGGCAATATCTATTACCGTAAATCCAACCGTACCACCCGTAACGGTGATGGTTGGGAAGCGGATTTCGAGGATGTCGAAGGTAGAAATGCTTATTTAGATGGCTTGGGACTGGGTGAAGACGCCGAAGTCAAAGGCTCGGTGATGAATCGTACTAAAACCAAACAAGATACTTATGGTTTTACTGCGCAAATGGCGAAAAACGATGATTTATTCGGCTTAAAGAATAACTTTATCGTGGGTGTAGGTTATGACTATTCCTTGATTCGTTTCAAACAAGGTGGTCAAGCCAATGCTGGCGCATATGAAGATGGTGATGACGAAGTGGTATTTAACCCCGGCGTATTCGATGGTTCGCGCAAAGTGGTGTTAGGTGGCCGTGGTGCATTGCCTTTCCAACAAACCACAGGCTTAACTGGCAAGCAATATACAGCGCGTTTGTTTACTAGCGATACGCTGTCCTTAACTGACCAGTGGCATTTAAACGCTGGCGCCAGCTGGAATTTCACCCGCGTGGATAACGTCGATACTTTCCGTGGTTCTAATGTGCCTGAAACCTTGACAGCCAAAGACAGTTACACCCGTTTAAATCCATCTGTAGGCTTGACCTATACGCCTACCGCCATGACCTCATGGTTCGGTTCTTATAGTGAATCTAGTCGTGCGCCAACTTCGATTGAGTTAGGCTGTTCTAATCCAGCTTACCCATGTCTATTGCCAGCGCAGATGGCAGATGATCCACCATTGAACCAAGTGGTTGCTAAAACCTATGAATTTGGTGGTCGCGGCAATTTAACTGAAGATATCCGCTGGAATGCAGGGATTTATCGCTCAGTTAACCATGACGATATTCAATTTACTGCAGCCAATACCTTGACTGGTGCTGGTTACTTTAAAAATATTGGCCGTACCGTGCGTGAAGGGGTGGACTTTGGTTTGTCAGGAAATGTGGATAAGCTGAAATGGTCTGCTTCTTATAGCTATGTCAGAGCGACTTATGACACAGATGTGACCTTTGTGAACCCCGGCAACTCAACCGCGATTACAGAAGCGCAGGCTACTGCACTGGGTAATGAAAATCTAGAAGGTCAATATACTGCGCGCAAAGGCGACCGCATTCCTTCTATTCCACAGCATCAATTGAAATTGCGTGCGCAATATCAGGTCACGCCTGATTGGAATGTAGGTAGCAATATCATTGGCTTCTCTGACCACTATGTGTGGGGTAATGAAAACAACCGCCATCGTGCTGGTCAATGCCCAGAAAATGAAGATTGCAGCAATGGTCGTGGCAAGTTGGGTGGTTACTTTATCGTTAACTTAGACACCCAATACAATATCGGTAATGGTTGGAAAGCCTTTGCCAAAGCCATCAACATCTTTGATCGCGATTACTATGTCGGTGGTCGCTTTGGTGAAACGCAGTTTGCCACCAACGGTATGTATGCTGGTGAAGAGTCTCGCCCACTGGGCTTGTTGCCGGGTGCACCACGCGCTGCTTGGTTAGGAGTGCGTTATGACTTCGGTGGCCCTGAGGCGAAATAATCGCTGAGCAAAATCTCGGCAAATAAAAAACGGCGCATCTGCGCCGTTTTTTTTATCGACTAAATCGCTTATTCAGCAGGTTTTCTATCTTCGACCAATTGGATAGATTCAATCACTATCATTTGTATAGGCATATCGCCACCATCGGTAGGCATTTTAGAAATATGTTCAGCGACTTCCATGCCTTTTACCACTTTACCAAATACACAATAGCCCCAACCACGATCGGTTTTTTCGGAGTGGTTGAGCGCAGTATTGTTGGCGACATTGATATAAAACTGTGCGGTAGCCGAATGGGGGTCGTTGGTGCGCGCCATGGCAATGCTGGCAAAGCTATTGGTAAGGCCATTATCAGCCTCATTTTTAATCGCTGCGCGGGTAGGCTTTTCGTTTAATTCTTTATCTAGGCCGCCACCTTGTATCATAAAGTTGGAAATCACGCGGTGAAAAATCGTGCCGTTATAAAAACCAGCTTTCACATACTGCAAGAAATTATCTACCGTATTTGGCGCTTTTTCTGGGTACAGCTCGACCAAGATATAGCCTTTATTGGTTTTAATTTCTACAAAGGGTTTAGCCCAAGCCGGCGCGGTAAGCAGCGCGCTTAATAGCAGTGCAGATAATAGTTTAAATTTCATGATGATGACTCCGAAGATTTAACGATATTGTTGCTACATCATAATTGCAAATGGTGAAAATTAGATTGTAAAACTTTTTTTATTGTAAACATCATGACCAGCCGATATCAGGAAAAAATCCATCGTCGCGTAGCCATATCTCGCTTATGCCACAAGCTATCTTGCTAATACGCTGCCAATACTCGTGCAATGACTGTGCTACAGGGCTGATGCAAGGCTAGCCGATGCAAGACTAGCCGATACAAGACTAGCTAATTTTAAATAAATTAATAATGCCGTCCAAACCCACCACATTCAGGGCAAAGTCCGCCTGCTCCTGCACGATGGGTTTGGCATGATAGGCAATGCCCGCGCCGGCGGCTTGCATCATCAATAAATCATTGGCGCCGTCGCCTATCGCCACAGTGGCCTCTAAATCGACGTTTAATTGCCCCGCTTGATAGCGTAAATAGTCGGCCTTGGCTTGCCCATCAACGATATCGCCTAGGATATTGCCGGTCAGTTTGCCGTCGATTATCACTAGTCGATTGGCGGCGCTATAGTCTATGCCTAACATTTTTTGTACATGGTGGGCGAATTGCTCAAAGCCTCCTGACACCAACATGGTTTTAATTTGGTATTGCTTGCAAGTGTCTATCCAGCGTTGTGCGCCAGGATTGGCTTGCAGACGTTGTTGTATGACATCGTTGAGCGCCGACTCTGGCAAGCCTTTTAGCAAGGCCACGCGCTCGCGCAGGCTTTGCTTAAAATCCAATTCGCCACGCATAGCGCGTTCGGTAATGGCGGAAATTTGCGCTTTAATGCCTGCCATATCAGCGATTTCATCAATACACTCGATATTGATCAGCGTGGAATCCATATCCATCACGGCCAATTTAATTTTTTGCAGCGTCAGCTGTTCCGGCACATAAGCGCAGTCTATTTGTTCTTGCTGACAAAACTGGCGCACCACATCTAATACTTGCTGATTGGCCAAGTAATAAGCGTGTTGGTCGATTTGAATAAACTGCACGCCATGCGCTTGCTGGCTGATTTGGTGGATATGTTGTAAATGACCCAGTTGAATATGCGGGGCTTGTACGACTAAACGCATTGCTTGGCTTTCACGAAGTGGCGGTTAAAAAGGCAAAAAATCCTGCTATTTAAAAATAGGCTGCGCCAAAATAAGCGCTTAGGCGCAACCATCATCATCAAAGCGGCAAATTATACACTGCCATAGACTGGCGCATGATGGCCTTTTCAGCGAAAATAACGGTTTCACTCAATTCCCATCCATCCAATATGAATCTGCATGAATATCAAGCCAAACAATTGCTGCAACGCTATGGTTTAGCCGTTCCGCAAGGGCAAGTGGTGCAATCCGCGGAAGCTGCCGCTGCCGCCACTAAAGAAATCCCCGGCCAAGCTTGGGTGGTCAAAGCGCAAGTGCACGCCGGTGGGCGCGGCAAAGCGGGCGGGGTAAAAATCGTTAAATCCGCCAGCGAAGCGCAATCGGTAGCCAATGCCTTATTGGGAAAATCCTTAATCACCTATCAAAACGCCCCCGATGGCCAGCCTGTGCATCAACTGCTGATAGAGCAAACCTTGCCTATCCAACGCGAGTTGTATCTGTCTTTATTGGTGGATAGAAGCCTAGAGCGGGTGGTATTGGTGGCTTCTAGTGCCGGCGGTATGGATATCGAGGAGATTGCGCAACACGCGCCAGATAAGATACTGCGCGAGGTGTGCGAGCCGTTGAATGGCTTGATGGATTATCAGGCGAGAAATGTGGCCTTTGCGCTGGGCTTGCAAGACCAACAAATTGCCGCCTTTAGCAAATGGTGCAAGGGCTTGTACAAATTATTCCGCGAAAACGATTTGTCTTTGCTAGAAATCAATCCACTGGTGGTCACCAGCGATGGCGCTTTATTTGCGCTGGATTGCAAAATGAGCGTGGACGATAACGCTTTATATCGACAAAAAGCCTTGGCCGAGCAACGCGACTGGAGTCAGGACGATGTGAAAGAAGCAGAAGCGCACCACGCTGGGCTGAACTATATCGCGCTAAATGGCAATATCGGCTGTATGGTAAATGGCGCAGGTTTGGCCATGGCGACCATGGACTTGATTCAGTTGCACGGCGGTGCGCCCGCCAATTTCCTAGATGTGGGGGGTGGCGCCACGGCAGAAACCGTGACCAAGGCGTTTAAGATTATTTTGGCCGACCAACAGGTGCAAGCCATTTTGGTGAATATTTTTGGCGGCATTATGCGTTGCGATATTATCGCCGAGGGTATTATCAATGCGGTGCGTGAGGTGGGCATCAAAATCCCTGTGGTGGTACGCTTAGAAGGCACCAATGTGGAATTGGGGCAACAGATGTTAAGGCAAAGCGGCCTGTCGATTATCTCGGCGCAAGGCCTGACGGACGCAGCCAAACAAGCGGTGGCTTGTGTGAAAGGGGTGCAGCCATGAGTATTTTAGTGAATCGTGAAACGCGCGTATTGTGTCAGGGCTTTACCGGCAAACAAGGCAGTTTTCACTCTGAACAAGCCTTAGCTTATGGCACGCAAATGGTCGGTGGGGTCACTCCCGGCAAAGGCGGCATGCGCCACTTAGGCTTGCCGGTGTTTAACACCATGCGTGATGCGGTGCGCGAAACCTCTGCCACTGCTACGGTGATTTATGTGCCACCCGCATTTGCCGCCGATTCCATTCTGGAAGCCTGTGATGCCGGCGTAGAACTGATCGTGTGCATTACCGAAGGCATTCCAGTGTTGGATATGTTAAATGTCAAAGCCGCGTTAAATGCCAATAATGTCAAATTGATAGGCCCCAACTGCCCAGGGGTGATTACCCCAGATGAATGTAAAATCGGCATTATGCCGGGCAGCATTCACCGTCGCGGCAAGGTCGGTATCGTGTCGCGTTCTGGCACCTTGACCTATGAAGCGGTGCACCAAACCACTGCCTTGGGACTGGGCCAGTCCACTTGCGTAGGCATAGGCGGCGACCCGATACGCGGGCTCAACTTTATTGACTGCTTAAGATTATTCCAAGCCGACCCAGAAACCGAAGCCATCATTATGGTAGGTGAAATTGGTGGCGCTGACGAAGAAGCCGCTGCCGATTACATCAAACACCATGTCACCAAGCCTGTGGCCGGCTATATCGCTGGTCAGACCGCGCCCAAAGGCAAGCGTATGGGACACGCCGGGGCGATTATTTCCGGTGGCAGCGGCAAAGCAGAGGACAAAATCAGCGCCTTGCAGCAAGCCGGTGTGGTGGTGGCAAGCTCGCCAGCCGAATTGGGCGAGGCTATGCTACAAGCGATACAACAACAAGGTAAAGCACGCTAATGAAAACTCTCCTAAGTATTGCGCTACACGCTATGTTGCTGATGTTGTGCAGCATTACCCTGTGTTTGCCGGCAGTGGCGGAAGATATCCCGTATTTCCTGACGGTTGCTAGCAAAGGCGATGTGAATAGCGTTAAAGCCTTATTAGACACTGGCGTGAACGTCAATATGACAGATTTAGATGGCTTAACCGCGCTGATGTATGCCACGCGCAAAGATAATGTCAAAGTGGTGGAGTTGTTGTTAGCACGCGGGGCAAATCCTAATTTGCGCGATAACAGCGGTTGGTCTGCGTTGATGTATGCAGCCAAAAAGAATTATTTAGCCTGCGCCAAATTATTGCTTAAACATGGTGCCGATACCAAGCCTAGAGATATTTCTGGTTGGAGCGCGTTGGGGCTGGCTGCTACTTCGGGTTATGCAGATTTTGTCGCCTTATTGCTCGAAGCTGGGGTAGATGCCAATAGCCGTAGCGATGATGGCAAAACCATTTTGATGTATGCCGCGCGCAATGGCAATCGCGCCACCATCAAAAGCTTGTTGCAATATAAAGCCGAGGTCAACGCACGCGATAATCAACTTTCTACGGCGCTGTTTTATGCTGCGCGCAGTGGCAGAACCGATGCATGCGAAGAATTGGTGGCCGGTGGGGCAGATTTAGAAGCCATGGATGACTCTGGTTGGACGGCACTCTTTTGGGCGGTGAAAAAGAAACAAGGGGCCAGCGCTAAATATCTTATTAGCAAGGGCGCCAAAGTGAATGTGGCCGACAAAAATGGCAGTTATTTAATCCATTTAGCGGTGGCTATGCATGATGCCAAAATGGTCAAGTTATTGATTGATAACGGCGCAGATTTAAACCTTAAAGATCAATATAGCCTAACGCCTTTGGTGTATGCGCTGAAAGATAAACAAACTGAAATCGTCGATTTAATTAAGCAAGCAGGTGGCAGCTATTAGCCAACAATTTCATATTGCCATGGCGCAAATCAATCCTACTCTAGGAGATTTGTCTGCCAATACGGAAAAAATCTTGCAAGCAGTGGCGCAGGCAAAACAGATGGGCGCCAGCATGCTGATCACCCCTGAGCTGGCCTTGACCGGCTATCCCCCAGAAGACCTATTACTCAGACAAGACTTTTTGCAGGCCAGCCAGCGCAGCCTAGAACAATTGGCTGCCAATGTGCAGGACATTACCTTGCTGGTCGGTTATCCAGCGCAGCGCATGGATAGGGTGTACAACGCGGCGGCGGTGATTGAACAGGGCAGGGTGGTACACAGTTATTTTAAGCAAGTGTTGCCAAATTATTCTGTGTTTGATGAACAACGCTATTTCGAGGCTGGGCAAGAATCTTGTATTTTTATGCACCAAGGGGTGCGCTGTGCAGTATTGATCTGTGCGGATATTTGGCAAGCACAGCCGGCCTTAAAAGCCAAGCAAGATGGCGCGCAGATTTTACTTACTCTGAATGCCTCGCCATTCCATCTGGATAAGCAAAATGAACGACTGGAGATTTCCGCTCAGCGCGTTCAAGAGACCGGCTTGCCGCTGTTATATAACAACTGTGTAGGAGGGCAAGACGAATTGGTATTTGATGGCGCATCGTTTGCACTAGATGCGCAGGCTCATTTGGTTTACCAAGCGCCTATGTTGCAAGAGTGCGTAGAGCTGGTCAGTGTGCAAATCAGCGCAGCCAACACAGTGCATTTATTAGCCGGCAATATCACTGCCAGTCTGCCGCGCAGTGCTGCGGTATATCAAGCGCTGTGTCTTGGTGTGCGCGATTATGTCAATAAAAATGGCTTTGCTTCGGTATTGCTAGGCTTGTCCGGCGGGATAGATTCTGCTTTGACGCTGGCGGTGGCGGTCGATGCTTTGGGCGCACAACGGGTCAGTGTGGCCATGATGCCATCGCAATTTACCGCCGATATCAGCATACAAGACGCGCAGCAAATGGCGCAGCAACTGGGTGTGCAATATCATCAATTCGGGATTCAAAGCCTGTTTGAGCACTTTAACCAAGTGTTGGAGCCGGCTTTTGCCGGGCGCAGCTTTGATACCGCCGAGGAAAATATACAAGCGCGCATACGCGGCGTATTGCTGATGGCCTTGTCTAATAAATTTGCCAGCTTGGTATTAATTACTGGCAATAAGAGCGAGATGGCAGTCGGTTATTCGACTTTATATGGTGATATGGCAGGCGGCTTTGCTGTGCTTAAAGACGTGCCTAAAACCATGGTGTATGAATTAGCCAATTATCGCAATCAATGCTCGCCAGTGATTCCGCAACGCATTATCAGTCGCCCTCCATCAGCTGAATTGCGTGCTGACCAGACGGATCAAGATAGCCTGCCTGCGTATGAAATATTAGATGGCATTTTGCAGGCGTATGTGGAGCAAGACGCCAGTTTTAACGATATTTTGGCACTGGGTTATCAAGCCGCTGATATAGAACGGGTGTTGCGCCTGATTGATTTGAACGAGTATAAGCGTCGCCAATCGCCAATTGGGGTTAGAATAACGCACCGAGGCTTCGGAAAAGATAGACGCTATCCGATTACTTCAAAATTCAGCTACAAAAACACGGTTTAAATTTTTATTATTCACTATCTTCCCTTTTTTACATCGCTGACAGCTTAAGGACAAACTATGAAAAAAATTGAGGCAATTATCAAACCTTTTAAACTAGATGAGGTGCGTGAGGCGCTTTCTGAAATTGGTGTCAATGGCTTAACTGTGTCTGAAGTTAAAGGCTTTGGTCGGCAAAAAGGCCACACTGAGTTATATCGTGGCGCTGAATATGTGGTGGATTTCCTGCCTAAAATCAAAGTAGAGCTGGTAGTGGCAGATGATTTAGTGGAACAAGCCATAGACGCCATTGTGAAAGCTGCGCATACCGGCAAAATCGGTGATGGCAAAATCTTTGTCACCAATGTGGAACAAGTCCTTAGAATTCGTACCGGCGAAACCGGTGAGTCTGCGGTTTAAGGCTGGCGCGCTTAATAACCCAATAAGCGCATAGATTGGTAGAACACAAAGGCGGCCAACCAAGCTAATACCAATGACCATAACAAAGCAAAACCGGCAAACCAGCCACTTTTAGATTCATTCTTTAGTGTCGCGATGGTGGATAAGCAGGGCGTATAAATCAAGGTAAAAATCATAAAACTTAAGCCCTGCACCCAATCCACCTGACTGGCAATCGCATGACCTAGCGCGTCGCCTTGCAAGCCATAGATCACCGCCAAAGAGCCCACCACAATTTCTTTCGCCACAAAGCCAAAAATCAATGCGATAGCCAGTTGCGTATCTATTCCTATAGGCTGTAACAAGGGTTTTAACCATAGGCCGATTTGCCCGGCAATGGTGTCAGCGCTGGCCGGCACCGCATCGCTGGGCAGGTGGGTGAGCAGCCAGACCATCAATACCCCCAGCACGATAAAGCTAGTGGCGCGATGCAGAAAATGACGAATTTCCTGCCATGCGCTTAAGCCGATTTGACGCATTGTAGGCAGACGATAGGGTGGCAATTCGAGGATAAAAGGCTCTTGGTTTTGATAGCGTTTGCGATTTAATAGCGCGGTGATAAAAATGCTGGCAAAGCTAATCATATACAGGCCAAACAATACTTTGGCGGCATTGTGCGGGGCGAACAAAATCGCGCTCATAAATAAAAACACCTGCAATCTTGCCGAGCACAATGAGAGCGGAATCACTAGCATGGTCAACAAGCGCATATTGCGCGAACGCATCACACGGGTGCCCATCAGGGCCGGCACATTGCAACCAAAGCCCATCAAAATCATGACAAAGCCGCGCCCATCAAGCCCGATTTTGGCCATCAGCGCGTCCATCAAAAAGGCTGCACGCGACAGATAGCCGCTATCTTCCACCACAGTCATCACCAGAAAAAATAAGATAATCACCGGCACGAAGGCGACTACAGTGCTCAGCCCGGTAAATAGCCCATCGATTAATAAGCCACGCAGCCATTCGGGGGCATTGATTAACATGGGTTGCATGGCATGGCTGGCGAACCAATTAAATGCCCAAGTAACACCATCTTGCAGCGGTTTGCCGGCGCTAAAAATAAATTCGAACAGCAAATAAATGCTCAGCAAAAATATCGGCAAGCCTAACCACGGGTGCAGTAGGAATGCGTCTAAGCGACTGGTCAACGCATCATTTAATTGAATCGGATATTGCACAGTGGCACTGACGATATCTTCCATCTCGTGTTCTATGGCGATATCTGCCGCCAGCTTTTCTGCCACTTGCGCAACCGGTGTAGGTGTGCCGCGATTCATCTGTTCCGCCGCGGTCAGCAGGGCTTCTCTGCATTGGTCGCCATATTTGGCACTGATTTCCATCACAGGAATGGCCAGTTGTTGCGCCATTTTTTCGCTATCGATATGTATGCCTAATCGACTGGCCTCATCGTGCATATTCAATAGCAATACACAGGGAATATTCAGCCGTTTGAGTTGCAGCACCAAAGATAATTGGCGATCTATCTGCGTGCTATTGGCAACGATAATCAGTAGGTCTAAGGCGTGGCTGCTTAAGAAATGGCGCACCACTTGCTCGTCATCAGAAAAGCCATGCAAATCATAAATACCAGGTAAGTCGATAATTTGCGCGATATGGCCACCCAATAAAATCTTGGCACTCATCAAATCCACAGTAATGCCCGGCCAGTTGCCTACTTTGGCATTGGCACCAGATAGTCGATTAAATAGGGTGGATTTGCCCGTGTTGGGCATGCCGAGAAGTGCGACTTGTTTCATTAGGAAGTGATACTGATACGCTCAGCGTCAGTCAGACGCAACATAATGTCGGTAGTGCCGACACGCACTTGCATAGGGCCATTAAAACTGGCGCGACGAATCACGCGTACCGGTTTGCCTATCCTTAAACCCAGCGCCGCCAAGCGATGAAATAAACTGTCATCGGCATGGATTCTGGCGATGGTCGCTTGTTGTCCGGTGGCTAATTGACTGAGGTTGGTCATAAGGGTTTAGAGCTTAATTGATAATAGTTCTTATTATCGCATGAAACTGGCACTTTGGATAAGCGCTAGATAACAAATAAAAAGCCACGCGAGGTGGCTTTACATTAAGAGCGGATAGGCTTGAAGCAAGGCTAGTCGAATCACTCAGCCCAACCGCTAAAAGCGAGATTATTTTTTGGCTTTGCTGTTATCTACAATCACCGCTTTGCCACGTAAATCGACTAATAATTTTTCTACTTGGCGTTTGGCCAATTGTTTTTGCAATGCATCTTTCACCTTGTCGTAGGCAGGCGCTTTCATTTCGCGTGTGTCTTCTAATTTAATCACATGCCAACCAAACTGAGTTTGTACCGGTTCTTTAGTCAAGCCGCCTTTACTCAGCTTGGCAACGGCCTCGCTAAATGGCTTGACCATGCCGCTTAGCGAAAACCACCCTAGGTCGCCGCTGTTTTCTTTGGAACCAGGATCACGTGATTTTTCTTTGGCTAATTTGGCAAAGTCCGCCCCTTTATTGATTTGCGCGATGACCTCGCTGGCTTCGGCTTCTGAACCTAACAAAATATGGCTGGCTTTATATTCTTTATCGCCCAATTCGCGCTTGAATTTTTCATAAGCAGTTTTTACTTCGGATTCCGCGATCGGGTTATTTTTCACATAGTCTTGTAAAAACGCATTCACCAATAACTCGCGTTTGGCCAGTTCTTCGCGCATTTGATAATCGGCCTTTTTGTCTATGCCGTTTTTCAGCGCCTCTTGATAGATCAGCTCATTGGAAATCAGTTTAGACACAATCACTTCTCTAACATTATCGTCAACCTTCTGACCGTGGTCATTCGCGTCTTTGATAATGTAATCCAACATAGATTGTTTAATCGGTTTGCCATTCACCGTAACAATGGCTGTTTCTGCTGCCCAAACATTAACACTGAGCAAGAATAACAAGATAAAAGAGCGTGCTATACAGGGGTTCATAAAATTTCCAAAAGGGGTGAGGGGTTTAACCATTATATTGTTTATTCATCAGCCGCGATAGCACGAATACTAAGGGCGTGGATGCGGCTTTGCATCTCTTGTTTCAGCAAGTCAAAAATCATTCTATGGCGTTGCACTTGAGACAGTCCATTAAAAGCCGCGCTTTGTATCAGCAAATTAAAATGACCGCCACCACGGTTGCCTGCATGGCCAGCGTGGCTGGCGCTATCGTCATGTAATTGCAATTTTAATGGCTTTAAAACAGCGAGTTTGTCTTGTATCAGTTGTGCGGTGTCTGGTGTGGTCATATTAAAAATAAAGTCCTAAAACTGGGTTGAAAAATAGTGCTACTAGTTATCGTTAAGTGCATGGATTAAGTACAAGGAATTGCGCACAAGCTACTGGCTATAAGTGACTGAGTGCCAATCGCTCAGGGCAAGGTTTTACGAAATGGTTTGACCATCACTGACTGATACACACCTGCGCTGACAAAGGGATCTTGTTGTGCCCAAGCTTGCGCCTGCGCTAGGTCAGCAAACTCAGCAACGATCACGCTGCCATCATAACCCGCTGGCCCTGGGTCCTCGCTATCAATGGCGGGCATAGGCCCTGCCAGCAATAGCCGACCTTGTTGCAACAGTTCTTGCAAGCGCGCCAGATGCGCTGGTCTATGCGCCAAGCGTTGCTGTAAGCTGTTGGGCGCGTCTTGCGCAATAATCACGTACCACATATTCAAGCTCCTTATTTGTCTTGCATATACTTCTGCATCCACAAGGCTTGCACAAAGATAAACAGCATGGTCAGCGCTAAGCTGCCAAATAGCTTAAAGCTAGCCCAGATATCGGTTGAGTAATGATAGGCGACATATAAATTCAATATCCCCATCAATACAAAAAAGTCTACCCAAGCATAAGTCAGCTGTTGCCATATCGCTGCCGGCAAGCTGATCTCTTTGCCCATCATGGTTTTCAGCAGATTCTTTTTGCTTATCCATTGAGCGAATAACAAAATCAAAGCAAACAGCCAATACAGCAGGGTAGGTTTCCATTTAATAAAATTCGGATTTTGCAGATACAGCGTTAAACCACCCATGACGATGACCAGCAGGGCGCTAATCCACAGCGTGTTATCGACTTTGCCGTGGCGCCATTTAACCCAAACAATTTGCAAGATGCTGGCGAGAATCACCACGAATGTGGCTAACATAATGGGCAATAAATCAGCGCTCAGCATGGCTAAATCAACCACCCCCCAATCGGCCAATTGCTGTTGCGCTGCGCTCGCTAAGGCAGGAAATTTTTCACTTAGTTTTAGCGTGATAAAAAAGGCGATGACGGGAAACAGGTCAAATAAGATTTTCATGGGCTACTTTCGCTTCATTCTTGTAGTGGCTGGGCTGTGAGGCAAGGCGCTATTTTGCTATGATGTGGGATTCTATTCAATCACTCCCGGCACTTTTTTCATGATAGATCTGCATTGTCATTCCACTATTTCTGACGGCATGTTAGCGCCGGCAGACTTGGTGCGACTCGCGCATGCCCAAGGGGTGCGCCTGCTGGCGCTAACCGACCATGATGATTTGGGTGGCTTGCCGGAGGCGGCCGCGACTGCGCAACAGTTGGGCATGCAGTTTGTGCATGGGGTGGAAATCTCGGTGTTGTGGCAAGAGCGCACGGTGCATATCGTGGGCTTGCGCATAGATCCCACCGATGCAGCCTTAGTGCAAGGGCTGGCAGAGTTGCGCGCCGGGCGGTTGTTGCGCGCGCAAAAAATTGCCGACGAATTAAGCAAAGTGGGCATCGCCGACAGTCTGCAAGGCGCTTATCGCTATAGCACAGGCAATATCATCAGCCGTGCCCATTTCGCCCGCTATCTGGTTGAGCAAGGCTATGCCAAAGATGTAGGCGCAGTATTTAAGCGTTATCTGGTGAAAGGCAAACCTGGTTATGTGCAACATCAATGGGCGACGCTTGCTACCGCTTTGCAATGGATACATCAGGCTGGCGGTGTAGCGGTGATGGCGCACCCCGGCCGTTATGATATGGGCAAGCAAATGCTGCATCAGCTAATTCAAGAATTTATCCAGCTTGGCGGTAAAGGCATAGAAGTGGTGACCGGTAGCCATAGGCCTGAGCAATTCAGAACTTTTGCGGATATCGCGCAAAAATATCAACTGCTGTCCTCTATGGGCTCTGACTATCACGGCAAAGGCATGTCTTTTGTTGGCATGGGGCAATTGCCTGGCTTGCCAGCGGATTGTGTGCCGGTGTGGCATGATTGGCCTGAATTTGCCCAACTTCAATTACAGCAACAACAAGAACAACAGTTACAATAGCGGGCTTATTTTGGCTAGGGTATGCATATAGCGTTATGGCGCAATTTTTTCAAATTCATCCTACCCATCCGCAA
>CAYNLW010000025.1:0-18111 GCA_964398195.1 uncultured Methylophilaceae bacterium
TGATGAGTCTATCCTCTCTCAACAACTGGTTCAAAAAATTAACTCAGTTCACGTTATGTTGGGCTTCATGCTTCAGCCCAACCTACGTGAACTGGATACCGACTTTCGTCGTTATGACGAGGAAGGAAGCTTTGAGTTTAGACTGGATACTGCGACTGCGCGCAGCATGACAATCCTAATGACGCTGGATAAGGACTTTCGTTGGTATGACGAGGAGAGGGGGTTTCAGTTAGAATAAGCGCTTTGAGAATTTTGCATTGTTCATGAGCAACCCTATTCCCCCTTGTGTGATGACTTTTGCGGCGACTGACCCCAGTGGTGGGGCTGGTTTGCAGGCGGATATCCTGACGTTTACTAGTATGGGATGCCATCCTATTTCTGTGGTGACGGGGATTACCGTGCAGGACACGGTGGGGGTGGAGAGCGTCATGTTGTTTGATGCGGATTGGGTGAATGAGCAGGCGCGTACGATTTTGGAAGATGTGCAGGTAGCGGCGTTTAAATTGGGTGTGTTGGGCAGCGTGGAGAATGTCGCGGTGATTGCCGAGATTATGGCGGATTATCCGGATACGCCCTTGTTGATTGACCCGGTGTTGACCTCTGGGCGCGGAGATGAGTTGGCCAATGATGACGTGCAAGAGGCGATTTTGGATTTGTTGCTGCCGCAGGCCACTTTGATTACACCGAATAGTATTGAAGTGCGCCGCTTGGCGTATTGTGGCGATGACTCTGATGAGGCGGAGAATGCTTCTTTGCAACTGAGTGCGCAGCGTCTATTGATGATGGGCTGTCAATATGTGCTGGTCACCGGTACACATGAGCGCACCCATGATGTGGTGAATACCCTATATGGCGATGACAACTTTATCAAAGCCTATCATTGGGACAGGCTGCCGGGCAGTTATCATGGCTCTGGCTGCACTCTAACTTCTGCCATTGCCGCTTGTTTGGCGCATGGTTTGAGCATGCAAGAGGCAGTGCAAGAGGCGCAAGAGTTTACTTGGCAAACCCTGAAAGCGGGCTTTAGAGCGGGCATGGGGCAATATATTCCCGACCGTATGTTTTGGGCGCGCGAAGAAGATTAAGCGATGCAATCTGCGCCATTTCCACGCGGCTTATATGCCGTCACCCCTGATATTGCCGACACCGAATTGTTGCTAACCATGGTGCAAGGCTGCTTAGAGGGCGGCGCTAGCGTATTGCAATATCGCAATAAAACGGCGCCGGCAAAATTGCGTAATCAGCAGGCGCAGGCGCTTTTGCCTTTGTGCCGCGCCTTTCAAGTGCCCTTGATCATCAATGATGATGTCAAGCTGTGTTTGGCTTTGGACGCAGATGGTGTGCATATCGGCAAAACTGATGGCGATGTGGCGGCGATAAGGCGCCGCATAGGGGCGGACAAAATCCTTGGGGTGTCTTGTTACAATCAATTTGCCTTGGCGCAACAAGCGCATGCCGCCGGCGCTGACTATGTGGCTTTTGGCGCTTGTTTTGCCTCTGCCACCAAACCTTTGGCGGTGCAGGCTGAACTTAATCTGTTTCAACAGGCTCAGCAACATGGTCTATGTGCAGTCGGCATAGGCGGCATACAGTTGAGCAATGCAGCGCTATTAATTCAAGCTGGCGCGCATGCCATCGCGGTGATACAGGCGCTATTTGCCAGCCAACAGCGCGAGCAGATACGCCAGCAGGCGGCGCAATTTTGTTTATTATTTAATTAAAGATGAATGTCATGACTTCTCGCAATCAGACCCTATTTGAACAATCCCAACACCGCATTCCCGGTGGCGTCAATTCGCCAGTGCGCGCGTTTCGCTCGGTGGGCGGCACGCCTATCTTTTTTAAGAAAGGCAAAGGCAGCCGTTTGTGGGATGAGGACGATAAGGAATATATCGACTATATCGGCTCATGGGGGCCGATGATTCTGGGGCATGCCCACCCTGAAGTGATCGCTGCGGTGCAGCAGACTGCTGAAAATAGTTTGTCATTCGGCGCCCCAACGGCGCGGGAATTAGAGATGGCGGAGTTGATTTGCCAAATGGTGCCTAGCATACAGCAAGTGCGTTTGGTCAGCTCCGGCACTGAAGCCACCATGAGCGCTATCCGCTTGGCGCGTGGCTATACCGGCCGACAAAAAATCGTTAAGTTTGAAGGTTGCTATCACGGCCACGCCGATGCGCTATTGGTCAAAGCGGGCTCTGGCTTGCTCACTTTTGGCACCCCTAGTTCTGCTGGGGTACCCCCTGAAGTGGCGGCACATACGCTGACTTTGCCGTATAACGATAGCGCCAGTTTGCAGCAATTATTCGCTGAGATAGGCGAGCAAATTGCCTGCGTGATCGTCGAGCCTGTGGCTGGCAATATGAATTTGATCACGCCGGTCGATGGCTTTTTGCAAACCTTGCGCAAGCTTTGCACTGCTTCTGGCGCGGTATTGATTTTTGATGAAGTGATGACCGGCTTTAGAGTTGCCCAAGGCGGCGCGCAACAGCTATATGGGGTCAGCCCAGATTTGACTACCCTAGGCAAAGTGATAGGCGGTGGTTTGCCGGTCGGCGCGTTCGGCGGGAAAAAAGAGATTATGCAATGCTTGGCGCCGCTAGGACCGGTATATCAAGCCGGCACCTTGTCCGGTAATCCGGTGGCGGTGGCAGCGGGTATTGCTACTTTGCAATTGATACAGCAAGACGGCTTCCATGCGCGTTTATCGGCCACCACTAAAGCGCTCACCGATGGTTTATCGCAGGTGGCAGCTGAGGCCGGCGTGGCATTTAGTGCACAAGCGGTGGGCGGCATGTTTGGCATTTATTTTAGCGCGCAAGTACCGACCAGTTTTGCTGATGTCATGCAATCCGATCGCGAGGCATTTAATCGCTTTTTCCACGCCATGCTGGACGCCGGTATCTATCTAGCACCCTCAGCCTTTGAAGCCGGCTTTGTGTCAGCGGCGCATAGCCAGCAAGATATTCAACAAACCATAGAGGCCGCGCGCGCTTATTTTCAGTCTGGGCAATGAACCTAATGGTATGCAAAGTAGCCTAATTGATGGTTGAATAGCGCCCCCAATCTATATAGAATTACAAAGTTTCACTGTAACAATGCACTGGACACCAAAACCCTCGATTTGGTGTCCATTTTTATCCGTATTGACGAGGGATAGGAAATAGGCAGCAGCATGCCAGAGCAGCAAGGTTTATACCGTCCGTCTAATGAGCGAGATGCATGTGGAGTAGGCTTTATCGCCCATATCAAAGGCCATAAAAGCCACCATATCATTCAACAGGGTTTGCAAATCCTAGCCAATCTTACCCACCGTGGTGCTACTGGCTATGACCCTAAGCTAGGCGATGGTGCCGGAATTTTGATTCAGATGCCTGACGCATTTATGCGTAAACAGGCGGCGCAACTAGGCTTTGAACTGCCTGCCGAGGGACATTATGCGGTGGGAACCGCGTTTTTGCCGCAAAGCAAAAATGGTCGCGAAGCCTGCGAGACCATCATCAACCGCATTATTCACGAAGAACAACAAACCTTATTAGCTTGGCGCGATGTGCCTAGAGACAACAGCAATATCGCTGACGCGGCTAAACAAGTTGAGCCTGTGATGCGCCAAGTGTTTATCGCGCGCAACGCCAGTCTAACCAGCCAAGATGCGTTTGAAAGAAAACTGTTTGTCATCCGCAAGCGCATTGAAAACGAAGTCAAACACTTACAACTAGAAGACAAAAGCCAGTTTTATTTCCCCTCTTTATCCTCCAGAACCATCGTCTATAAAGGCATGTTGCTGGCCAATGAAGTCGGGGTGTATTACCAAGATTTAAATGATGAAAGCATGGTGTCCGCACTGGCCTTGGTGCACCAGCGCTTCTCTACCAACACTTTCCCAGCATGGGACTTGGCGCATCCATTCCGCATGATTGCGCACAATGGTGAAATCAATACCGTGCGCGGCAATATCAACTGGATGGCGGCGCGTCACGCTTCTATGAAATCCGCCTTGATGGGCGAGGACTTAGAAAAGTTGTGGCCGTTAATCGCCGAAGGTCAATCTGACTCGGCGGCCTTCGATAACGCTTTAGAGCTATTGGTGGCAGGCGGTTATTCCTTGCCGCACGCCATGATGATGTTGATTCCTGAAGCTTGGTCCAATGAGAGCGCCAATAAGCTGATGGACGCCGATAGACACGCTTTCTATGAATACCATGCTGCCTTGATGGAGCCATGGGACGGCCCAGCCGCGGTGGCATTCACCGATGGCCGCATGATAGGCGCTACTTTGGATCGTAACGGTTTGCGTCCAGCGCGTTATCTGGTGACGGATGATGACTATGTGATGATGGCTTCTGAAATGGGCGTATTGACCTTCCCACAAGAGCGCATTATCAAAAAATGGCGTTTGCAACCCGGCAAGATGTTGCTGATTGATATGCAACAAGGTCGCATTATTGACGACGCCGAAGTGAAACAACAGCTGGCACAAGCCAAGCCCTATCAAGAATGGATTAAGAAATCACGCTATTTCTTGGGTGATTTGCCACAAGTCGATGGCGAATTAGAGCTAAACGAAAGCTTGCTGGATACGCAACAGGCATTTGGTTATAGCCAAGAAGATATTAAGTTTATTCTGCAACCGATGTTGACCAATGGCGAAGAAGCCGCTGGCTCTATGGGCAACGACAGCGCCTTGCCGGTGTTATCTAACAAGCCCAAGGTGCTGTATAACTATTTCAAACAGTTATTTGCGCAAGTGACCAATCCGCCTATAGACCCGATACGCGAAGAATTGGTGATGTCTTTGGTGACCTTTATCGGCCCTAAACCCAATTTATTAGGCATAGATGAAACCAATCCGCCTATGCGTTTAGAAGCCAGTCAGCCAGTATTAACCTTGCAAGAATTAGAGCAGATTAAGTCCATTCAAACGCTGACTAACCAGCAATATCGCGCGTTGACCTTGGATATGACCTATCCTGCTGAGCAAGGCGAAGCGGGCATGGCAAAAGCACTGGATAGTTTGTGCAAAGCGGCTAGCCAAGCGGTGGAAGACGGTATCAATGTATTGATATTATCCGACCGCAATATCAGCAGAAACCGCTTAGCGATTCCGGCTTTATTAGCCTGTTCCGCCACGCATCTGCACTTGGTGCGCGCTGGTTTACGCACCAGCACCGGCTTGGTGATCGATACTGGTTCGGCGCGTGAAGTGCATCATTTTGCTTTACTCGGCGGCTATGGCGCAGAAGCGGTGTGCCCTTGGTTGGTATTACGCAGCATTGAAGAAATGACACCCAATGAGGTCTATCAGAGCACTAAGAATTTTGTCAAAGCGATAGGTAAAGGCTTGCACAAGGTGATGTCTAAGATGGGCATCTCGACTTATCAATCGTATTGCGGTGCGCAAATTTTTGAAGCGATAGGCCTCAATTCAGAATTTGTTGAGCATTATTTCACCGGCACTGCCAGCCATATTGAAGGCATAGGCTTGCCACAAGTGGCGGCCGAAGCGCTGAAAATGCATCAGCTGGCATTTGGTGATGATCCAGTATTAGCCAATGCGCTAGACGCGGGCGGTGAATATGCTTTCCGTATCCGTGGCGAGCAACATATGTGGACACCGGATTCGATTGCCAAACTGCAACACGCCACGCGCACTGGTTCGGCTTCGAACTATAAAGAATATGCCAAGCTCATCAATGACCAGAGCCAACGTCATATGACCTTGCGTAGCTTGTTCGAGATTCAAGCGGCTGGCGCGCCTATCCCGCTTGAGGAAGTGGAGCCAGCGAAAGAAATCGTCAAACGTTTTGCCACCGGCGCCATGTCGCTCGGCTCGATCTCCACCGAAGCCCATACCACCTTGGCCATCGCCATGAACCGCATAGGCGGCAAGTCGAATACTGGCGAGGGCGGCGAAGATCCTAAGCGCTTTATCCCTGTGGCCAAAGACAGCAGCTTGGCTGATGTGATAGGCAAGGCGCTGATTGAACGCAATATCGAGCTTAAAGCTGGCGATTCTATGCGTTCCAAAATCAAACAAGTCGCATCAGGTCGTTTTGGTGTTACCGCAGAATATTTGAGCAACGCCGATCAAATTCAAATCAAGATGGCGCAAGGCGCTAAGCCGGGCGAGGGAGGCCAGTTACCCGGCCACAAAGTCAGCCCGTATATCGCTGAATTGCGTTTCTCGGTGCCTGGCGTAGGTTTAATTTCGCCACCGCCACACCATGATATTTACTCGATTGAGGACTTGGCGCAGTTAATTCACGATTTGAAAAACGCCAATCCTAAAGCCGATATTTCCGTCAAATTGGTATCTGAAACCGGTATCGGAACGGTCGCCGCTGGGGTGGCCAAAGCCAAAGCAGACCATATCGTGGTGGCAGGCCATGATGGCGGCACTGGCGCTTCCCCCATCTCCTCGGTGAAGCACGCTGGTACCCCATGGGAAATTGGTTTGGCAGAAACACAACAAACCTTGGTGATGAATCAATTGCGCGGTCGCGTGGTATTGCAAGTCGATGGTCAAATGAAAACCGGCCGTGATGTGGTCATCGGTGCCTTGCTAGGCGCTGACGAGTTTGGCTTTGCCACCGCACCGCTGGTAGTTGAAGGCTGCATTATGATGCGCAAATGCCATCTGAATACTTGCCCAGTCGGTGTAGCAACGCAAGACCCAGTATTAAGACAACGCTTTACAGGCCAGCCTGAGCACGTGGTGAATTATTTCTTCTTTGTCGCCGAAGAAGTGCGTGAACTGATGGCGCAAATCGGCGTAAGAAAATTTGCCGACTTAATCGGTCGCGCCGATTTACTCGATATGCAAAAAGGCATAGACCACTGGAAAGCCGCTGGACTGGACTTTAGCCGTATTTTCTATCAACCGAAAATGCAGGCCACGGTATCGCTGCGTCATAACGAAAAACAAGACCACGGGCTGGATAAGGCCTTGGACAATGAGCTGGTGCGTCTAGCCAAAGCGGCTTTAGAAAAAGGCGAGAAGGTCAGCATACAACTGCCAGTGCAGAATACCAATCGCACGGTAGGCACCACGCTATCGCATGAGATTGCTGCGCGCTATGGCCGTCAAGGACTGCCTGACGACACCATACACATCAAACTGAACGGTACCGCTGGGCAAAGTTTTGCCGCCTTCTTAAGCAAGGGCATCACCCTAGAGCTAGAGGGTGAGGGCAATGACTATGTGGGTAAAGGACTATGTGGTGGACGTATTATTATTAAGCCGCCTAAAGCCTTCCGTGGCGTGGCGCATGAAAATATTATCGTCGGCAATACCGTGATGTATGGCGCCACCACCGGTGAAAGTTATTTCTCTGGCGTGGCAGGTGAACGCTTCTGCGTGCGCAACTCTGGCGCCAGCGCAGTAGTAGAAGGCGTAGGCAACCACGGTTGTGAATATATGACGGGTGGCACGGTGCTTATCCTCGGTCAAACTGGCTTGAACTTTGCTGCCGGTATGTCCGGTGGTGTGGCTTATGTATATGACGAAGACGGTATGTTCGCTAAACGCTGCAATATGGCGATGGTGTCGCTAGAAAAAGTAGAGGCTGCCAATAAAGTCCCTGCTGGTGCGGTGCAACATTTAAATCAACCCGACGAAGTGACCCTATTGGCGCTTCTGGATCAGCATATTGCCTACACGGATAGCGTGCGCGGCAAAGCGATTCGTGCCGATTGGGATAATCAACGAGCAAAATTTGTCAAAGTGATGCCAAATGAATATAAACGTGCGCTGACCGAATTGGCTGCCGCATCAAACAAGGAAGCTGCTTAATATGGGTAAAGTCACAGGATTTTTAGAGTTTGACAGACTTTCCGAGGCAAATCTGCCAGTTGGTGAGCGTGTCAAAAATTATCAAGAATTTGTTATTCATCTAAGCGATGAAGAAGCCAAAATTCAGGGTGCCCGCTGTATGGATTGCGGTATCCCGTTTTGTACTAATGGCTGTCCTATCAATAACATCATTCCTGATTGGAATGACTTGGTGTATCAGCAAAATTGGCGCGAAGCGATCGATGTATTGCATTCCACCAACAACTTCCCTGAGTTCACTGGTCGTATCTGCCCAGCGCCATGCGAAGCGGCTTGTACCTTAAATATCAACAGCAATCCGGTGGGCATTAAGTCGATTGAGCACGCCATTATTGATAAAGCATGGGAAAACGGCTGGGTAGTACCTGAGCCAGCTAAACATAAAACTGGTAAGAAAATCGCCATCGTCGGTTCTGGCCCTGCTGGACTAGCCGCTGCGCAACAGCTAGCACGCGCTGGCCATCAAGTGGTGGTGTTTGAAAAAGAATCGCGTATTGGTGGCTTGTTGCGCTATGGCATCCCGGACTTTAAGTTAGAGAAAAACCATATCGATAGACGCATGCAACAAATGCAAGCCGAGGGCGTGGAATTCCGCGTCAACCATAAGGTGGGCGACAATGTTAACGCAGAAGACTTAGTCAAAGACTATGACGCTGTGGTGTTGGCAGGCGGTGCTGAATATCCGCGCGACTTGCCTGTACCCGGCAGAGAGTTAGACGGCGTGCACTTTGCCATGGACTTCCTAGCACCACAAAACAAAGTGGTAGCAGGCGACAAGATAGAAAACCAAATTAAAGCCACCAACAAACACGTGGTGGTGATTGGTGGTGGTGACACTGGTTCTGACTGTGTAGGCACTTCTAACCGCCACGGCGCGGCCAGCATTACGCAATTTGAATTGATGCCGCAGCCACCTGAGAAAGAAAACAAAGAGTTGGTTTGGCCTAATTGGCCACTCAAACTGCGCACTTCTAGCTCACATGAAGAAGGCTGTGAACGCGATTGGTCGGTCACTACCAAGAAATTGATAGGCGAAAATGGCAAAGTAACTGGCTTGGTGGCAGCGCGCGTGGAATGGAAAGACGGCAAAATGCAAGAAGTCCCAGGTTCCGAATTTACCATCAAAGCCGACTTGGTATTGTTGGCCATGGGCTTTGTCAGCCCGATACAAAAAGTGCTAGATGCATTTGGTATTGAAAAAGACCCACGTGGCAATGCCAAAGCCGACACCGAAGGTCAGCTCAGCTACCATACTTCGGTGAATAAAGTGTTCGCTGCCGGCGATATGCGTCGTGGTCAATCGCTGGTGGTTTGGGCGATACGCGAAGGTCGTCAATGCGCGCGCGCAGTGGACGAATTCCTAATGGGAAGCTCGACCCTGCCTCGTTAATCCTCAGGGTGCTTAGGCACCCTTTTTTTATAGAATCCTGTCATGAGCCCTCTAAAAAACGATACCTTTTTGCGTGCCCTAATGCGCCAACCCACACCCTACACACCGGTGTGGATGATGCGCCAAGCGGGTCGCTATCTGCCTGAGTATCGTGCTAGCCGAAAAAATGCCGGCAGCTTTATGCAGCTTTGTCAAAGCCCAGACTTTGCCACCGAAGTCACCTTGCAACCGTTGGACCGCTACCCGCAACTAGACGCGGCGATTTTGTTTTCCGATATTCTCACCGTGCCAGATGCGATGGGCTTGGGTCTGTATTTTGCAGAGGGTGAAGGGCCAAAATTTGAGCGCACTTTACAGTCGGAAGCGGATATCAAACAACTGGCTGTGCCGGATATGAGCAAATTGCAATATGTGTTCGATGCGGTGCGGCAAATTCGTCATGCCTTAGACGGTCGTGTGCCATTAATCGGTTTCTCTGGCAGCCCATGGACACTGGCCACCTATATGGTAGAAGGCCAAGGCGGCACAGACTTTCTCAATACGAAAAAAATGGGCTATGGCAGACCGGATTTGTTACATCATATTTTAAGCACCACCGCCGATACAGTTAGCCAATATTTAAATGCCCAAATCGAGGCTGGTGCACAAGCGGTGATGATCTTTGATTCTTGGGGCGGTGCCCTATCCGATGCGGCTTATGAGGAATTTTCCTTGTCCTATATGCAACGCATTATCAGCCGTTTGCATAAACACTTCGACGGCCAAAAAATCCCCTGCATTATGTTTACCAAAGGCGGTGGGCTATGGCTAGAAGCGCAAGCGAGTAGTGGTGCCGATGCTTTAGGGTTGGATTGGTCAGTGAATATTGGCGAGGCTAGACGCCGTGTGGGCGATAAAGTGGCACTACAAGGTAATATGGATCCAGCTATTTTGTTAGCCACACCAGCCGCGATACAACAAGAAGTGGCGCGTATTTTAGCTAGCTACGGCCACGGCCACGGCCATATCTTCAATCTAGGTCATGGCATCACACAATGGACAGACCCTGAACATGCCTTGGCCATGTTACAGGCGGTGAAGCAAATCAGTCCGCAATACCATCAAGCCCAATAGCATGCGCAAGGCTAAAATTCAATCGGGTCAACATCCACATGCCAGCGTACGCGACTGGCCAGTTTGCTTTCGCGTAGCAGCGGGATAATATGCGCCAGCAGTTTCTGTAAAGCACCTCGTTGCGGCGATTGCAATACTATCTGTCCGCGCTCCATACCTTTCAAACGTTCCATCTGCGCCCGCATAGGCGGATAACAAGTCACTTGCTTGGCCAGGGTGCGCATTTGTCCGTAGGCGAATTGCAAGAAAGCATCTACATCACGATATTGACTGGCTTCGGCGCGTATCAGCGCCATAAAACTAAATGGTGGGAAGCCAGCTAGGCTGCGCTCCTGCATTAATTCGCTGGCATAACTGGCATAGTCCTGCTGCACCAAAGCGTGAAATAAAGGATGCTCTGGGAAACTGGTTTGTATCAATACCTCACCTGCCTTATCTGCCCGTCCAGCGCGGCCAGCCACTTGCATCAACTGGGCAAACAAACGTTCCGAGGCGCGGAAATCTGGGCTAAATAGCGCACTATCGGTATCGATTACGCCCACCAAGGTCAGATTAGGGAAATCATGTCCCTTGGCCAGAATCTGCGTGCCCACCAAAATATCAATTTGTTGCGCATGCACCTTTTCCAGCAAGTCCGATAAAGCATCTTTGCGACTAATGGTGTCTCTATCCACCCGCGCGATTCTGGCTTGCGGCAATAATTTGCTTAAGGTTTCTTCTAGTCTTTGCGTGCCCTGTCCAGTGGCTTGTAAATCAGCATTACCGCAACTGGGACATTGGCGCACGATGGCTTGCTCATGGCCACAATGATGGCAGCGCAATTTGCCTTGTTTTAAATGCACCACTAGGCGGCTACTGCAGCGCATGCAGGGGGCAATCCAATGGCAGGCGCTGCATAGCAATACTGGCGCATAACCACGTCGATTAATGAATAAAAGACTTTGCTCACCGCGCGCTAGGGTGGATTTGAGCGCTTGTAGCAGTGGCTGTGACAGCCCATTTTGCATAGGCAAGGTAGCGGTATTGAGCGGATAAATGCTGGGCAAGCTGGCATTTTCAACCGCCCGTTGCGTCAAACTCAGCTGTTTAAATTTGCCGCTTTGCGCATTCTGCCAACTTTCTAACGATGGCGTGGCGCTGCCCAACACGATGGCAATATTGGCTTGTTGCGCTCTTACCAAGGCGATATCACGGGCGTGATAGCGCATGCTGTCTTGCTGCTTAAACGAGGCATCGTGTTCTTCATCGACGATGATCATGCTTAACTTGGGCATAGGGGTAAACACCGCCAAGCGGGTGCCTATGACGATGCGCGCTTGGCCAGTCTGCGCCAAATGCCAATGATGCAAACGCTCGCCGTCTGCCAAATGACTATGCAAAGTCACCAAACGCATATGCGGAAAACGCTGGCGGAATCGCGCTTCTAATTGCGGTGTTAAATTGATTTCGGGCACCAATATCAGCGCCTGACTATCTGGCTGTTGTAAAACTTGTTGCAAAATCTGCATATACACTTCGGTCTTGCCGCTACCGGTGATGCCGTATAACAAAAACGCTTGGAACTGATGGCTATGCTGTAACACGCTATCTACTGCGGCTTGTTGTTCGGCATTCAACGCTTGCTTAACAGCTTGGGCTTGGCTTTCAGTCTGCGTTTGGCTATCAGTTTGCTCATGCCAATCGAATGCCGTCACCCACGCACGTTCAATAAAAGTATTTAGCGCGCTACGCCATGAAGGAGAAATTTGCTTAAGCTGGGCTTCTGAATGCGGCGCTTGCAGCAAAGCCGATAAGATTCTGCGTTGCACGATTTGCCGCGCTGGAATTTGCTTCAGCCATGCTTGCGCTTCCGCCGCTGAACCATTTAGCTGATAGCCTAAGATACGCCGCAACGGCGTATCTTTGGCTTGTCTAAGTCGCGCCGGCAACATAGACAACAAGGCTTGTCCAAACGGGTATTGGTAATAATCGGCACAAAAACGCATCAGCTTAAAACTGGCTTCGTTCAAGGCAGGCTCATGGGCAAAGCCACGGCTAATGGGTTTGAGTTTGTCTAGCGCGTATTCGCTGTGTTGCGCAAAGCTAATTACGATACCGACTAATTTGCGTTGGCCAAATGGTACTTCCACGCGCTGCCCGATATGCAAATCCAGCCCGCCTGATAGATATTCAAATAGCCTATCCAAAGGAAGGTCTAGTGCGACTTTCACGATTTGCTTTTGCGCGGCGTTGCTTGCGAGATTAGGGGGTGAGGACATGCCAGCATTAGGTTAGAATAACGGCTTTATTTTCTCATTTAGATGTCAGCCTTGAAAGCACATATTAGCCATTTATTGTCAGCCGCACTGCAAGCCCTTAGCCAGCACTTGAATACAGACCTCGCCGGCTTGCAGATTCAATTAGAACGTCCCAAAAATAAAGCGCATGGCGACTTCTCTAGCAACCTTGCTATGTTGTTAAGCAAACAGCTAAAACAGAACCCGCGCGCCATCGCACAACAATTAATTGACCATTTGCCTAGCTCACATCAGATTGCAAAAACGGAAATCGCCGGCGCTGGCTTTATTAATTTTTTCTTAGCCGACGCGGCTAAACAATATGTAGTGCAACATATCCTGCAATACGGCGCGCAATATGGCCAACACCAGCACGGCCAAGGGCAACAAGTGCAAATTGAATTTGTCTCTGCCAATCCTACCGGCCCTTTGCACGTCGGCCATGGACGCGGCGCAGCGGTGGGCGACTGTATCGCACGGATTTTGCAAGCGAATGGCTGGCAAGTGACGCGCGAGTTTTATTACAACGATGCTGGTGCGCAGATTGATAATCTGACCACCTCTGTGCAGCTACGCTGCCTAGGCATCACACCAGACCATCCTGATTGGCCTGAAGACGGCTATCGTGGCGAATATATTATCGATGTGGCGCAAGCGTTTATGCAGCAACAAACGGTGGTGGCAGACGATATGCAGGTCACCGCCAATGGAGATGCCAATGATAGAGAGGCGATACGCGCTTTTGCGGTGGCGTATTTGCGCCACGAGCAAGACCAAGACTTAAAAGCCTTTCAGATTCAATTCGATGTGTTTTCGCTGGAGTCTGCCTTATATCAACAAGGCAAAGTGCAAGCCACTGTGGATAAGTTGATTGGCAACGGCTATACCTATCAACAAGATGACGCCTTATGGCTCAAGACCACTAGTTTTGGCGATGATAAAGACCGCGTGATGCGCAAAAGCGACGGCAGTTATACCTATTTCGTGCCAGATGTCGCCTATCATGTGGACAAGTGGCAAAGAGGATTCACCCGCGTGATTAACGAACAAGGCGCCGACCACCATAGCACCATCACCCGCGTCAGAGCTGGTCTGCAAGCGCTGGATATGGGCATACCGCAAGGCTGGCCGGAATATGTATTGCATCAGATGGTCACCGTCATGCGCGGTGGGGCCGAGGTGAAAATCTCTAAACGCGCTGGTAGCTATGTCACCTTGCGTGACTTAATCGAACAAGTCGGTTGTGATGCCACGCGTTACTTCTTAGCAGCGCGTAAACCGGACTCGCAATTGGTGTTTGATATTGATTTAGCCTGCGCTAAATCTAACGAAAACCCGGTGTATTACATTCAATACGCCCATGCACGGATTTGTAGTGTGCTCAAACAATGGCAGGAAGATGCCGGGCAAATTAGTGAGTTGGCCAACGCTGATTTAAGTCGCTTAAGCAATGCTCATGAAGTCGCGCTGATGCAACGCTTAAGCGAGTTTCCGGAGATTGTCGAAGCTGCCGCGCATGAATTAGCGCCGCATATAGTGGCTAGCTATTTACGCGATTTAGCCGCTGATTTACATAGTTTTTATAACGACAATAAAATCTTAATTGACGACCAAGCGCTTAAACTAGCTAGACTTGCCTTAATCAAAGCCACCCAACAAGTGTTACAAAACGGACTAGCCTTATTAGGTGTTTCGGCACCAGATAAAATGTAATCATTAGCCAACAACAAGGAATAGCAAAAATGATGAATCGTGACTACAAACCTATGCCTCAAAAAGCCAGCCAATCTAGCAACCCCTTTCTAAATGGCTTTATTCTGGGCTTGGTAGTCGGGGTGATTGCTGTAGCAGGATTGACTATCTATCTAAAAATTGGCGATAGCCCGTTCACCAGCAAAAGCCAAACAGCGGAGCCACAGGCGGTAGATAAAAAAGCAGATACAAAATCTGCTGAAGAAGGCAAAAAAAATCGCTTCGATTTTTACAACATTTTGCCTAGTAACGAGTCCAAAGTGACGGAGCAAGAAATCAAGCAGCTAGACGATGCAGACACGGCACGTCCGACAGAAACCTTCTTCCTACAAGTGGGCGCGTTTCAGACCGAGCAAGAGGCTGATAATCTGAAAGCTAAATTAGCTTTATTAGGCATAGAAGCCATCGTACAAAGCACTGCGATTCAAGACCGAGGAGTGTTGCACCGGGTGCGAGTTGGACCATTTGTGGATATGATTCAGGTCAATAAAGCCAAGGCGAATCTTGCCGAAAGCGGTTTCAAGGCTGAATTGGTGCGCGTTAATAACCCTTAAGCGGCGTTTTTTATTACAAGGATAGACTATGAAAAAATTATTTGTTTTGTTCACTTTGCTAATCAGTCAATTGGCTTACGCAGAACCTCAGTTGGGGGCGGAATTTAACCAAACCGTGCAAGCCATTCCCACTGATAACCCCAGCAAAATTGAAGTGGTAGAGCTATTTTGGTACGGCTGCCCACATTGTAACGAGCTAGATCCGCAGCTCAATGCCTGGGTCAAAAAGCTGCCTAAGGACGTGGTGTTTAAGCGCGTACCGGCCATTCCACGTCCGGATTGGATGGCGATGGCCAGAGTGTTTTATGTGATGGAATCGTTAAATTTATCTGAAAAATTGCATAGCAAATTATTTGAGGCTATCCACAAACAAAAACTATTCCGTCCAGATGACGAAAAAGCGGCGACCGAATGGTTAGTCAAAGAGTCTGGCGTGGATAGAAAGAAAATCGAAGCGGAATTTGCGTCATTCTCCTTAAACACCAAAATGAACAATGCTGGCCGTATCTTCCAAGCATCTGGGGCGACCGGCGTACCGACTTTATTAATCGACGGTCGTTATATCACCTCTGTGACGATGGCGGGCGGACCTCAGGAAATGTTTAATACCGCCAACTATATTATCGACAACCTACGCAAGACTAAGAAGTAATCCATCTTGAGCACAGTCAAAGTTTTTATCACCGGCGCCTCTAGTGGCATAGGCAGCGCACTGGCAAAACAGTACGCTGCACAAGGCGCAACACTGGGCTTATTGGCGCGAAGAAAAGACCAATTAGAGGCCTTGCAAGCCGAATTAAATTGCCCTTGCAGCATATACCCTGTCGATGTACGCGACGCAAACGCCGTTCAACAAGCGGCACAAGACTTTATGCAACGCTATGGCACACCGGATATCGTGATTGCCAACGCCGGGGTCAGCGCCGGTACTTTGACGCAAAATCAGCAAGACAATAAAACCTTTGAAGCCATCTTGGCGATTAATGTGTTGGGTATCATGAACACTTTCCAGCCCTTCATTCAGCCCATGCAACAGCAACAATCCGGTCAACTAGTGGGCATTGCCAGCATTGCAGGCATACGTGGCTTACCCGGTGCAGGCGCCTATTGCGCCTCTAAAGCCGCCGCCATTGCCTATCTAGAAAGCTTAAGAGTGGAACTGGCAGATCAACATATCGCCGTCACCACCATCGCCCCCGGCTACATCAAAACCGCCATGACCGACGTCAATCAATACCCCATGCCGTTCTTAATGGACGTCGATGTGGCCGCCGCCAAGTTTGTCCAAGCCATCGCCGCCAAACGCCGCTTCATCGTCATCCCATGGCAAATGGGTCTATTGGCCAAATTCATGCGCCTAATCCCCGCCTTTTTATGGGACTTCTCTCTGCGCCACGCACCGCACAAGGCGCATGCTAATTGGGATTGGTTATAAGCACATCAGCTATCCGGCTGATAATTTGGGTCCCACAGCTGTAAGTATTTTTCTGATTGATTCAATAAATCTTTGTCCATTTCTTCGTATTGATTGGCTGGTGGCAATTCGGCGGAATTGGAGAAAGCGTTAAAACCTAGGCCTAGTTTGTTATGTTCGATGTCGAATCCGATAAACGCCAAGATGCTTGGGTACATATCAAAATGCAGCACTTGGTCGCGATTCTTAGTAAATTTTTGCTTAGAGATAAATTGGTTATATACGCGTCTAGCGGGATTTTTCTCTAGCGTTTCATAGACTGGGTTCCACATCGCCAAGTGGTCGCCGCTAATGACGATTTGGGTATCGTTAATCATGCCTGACTGTTTGATATATTGCACCAGCTGGGCGACTTGATTGGCAGTGCATTCGACGATTTTTTCGAAGTTGTTAACCTTGTTTTTTTTGCAATATGGCGAGTAATGGCCGTCTGGACCGTGCGTATCAATGGTGCTGATGGTCAGATTAAACGGCTGCCCGCTGGCGTGTAGCTGTTTTAACTTTTGCTTGGCGGCTGCTAGCAAAGCATCGTCGTATAAACCCCAAAAATTTAACTGCGCATCGCTTAATGCCCCTCGCAATTGGTCTCTGCCATACACCTCATCATAATGATGGTCGCGATAAAATTTTCCTTTGCCAGAAAAATCTAGTGCATCACCGCCCATATAGACATTGCGATAACCTGCTTTATGCAAAACATCGCCTAAGCAAATCGCATTAGGTAAAAAGTTTTTAATTTTTTCGCCCACCCCATTACCGTCATACAGGCTGACGCTTTTCAGCGGAATACCACATTGACTAGCAATCATGCCAGCGATAGTCCAGCCAGTGCCTGGTGCTTGGCGAAAGTCTTGAAAAGACTGGCCATTAAATTGATCTAGGCTGGCCAGTAAATTTTTTTGGAATAAGCTGGGTTGCTGGTAACTGTTTTCCAAACTTTCTACATAAATCAACAGCAAATTTTTCGGCTTAATTGGGCTAATCTTGACTTGATGCGGATCGACATAGTGCATAGAAAAATAGTCTTGCCCTAGCCTATGGTGGATATAGGCGGATAGGGAAAACTGCATAGCAAAGTATACAAATCCCATGGCAAGAAAATACACTGGTGCGCGATGATTAATCGTCCAATATAAGGCTTTAAGCAAGCGCACATTGCCTAGCCTTGCTGGGCGGGTAATCCAATGCTCGGAGCCATGCACAAGAAACATGGCGATGGAATACTCAAGCAACACCAACAAGCTTGAAGCAATAAACGGTAATAATAAGCAATAAATAGAAAAGCTTTTGATGAGCGCAGTATCGGTATCCACCAGCCCCTGCATGCCAAATTGCATGTGATACAACACTTGTTCCAGCGGCGGCTCACCAAAATTATCGCCTACCCAATAAGCCAATAAGCCCAGAAAAAAGCCAGAAAAATAGATTAACCAGCGTAATTTAGCGCGGATTAAATGATGATAACGTTGGTAAAAGCGTTTCATGATGGGTGGCTAGGCAGGTTGCTGAATAAAATGGAAATTATTCCACCGTCACCGACTTAGCCAGATTTCTAGGTTTATCAACATCTGTGCCTCTTACTAGCGCGGTGTGGTAGGCCAGAAGTTGGACTGGGATGGAGTGCATGATTGGGGATAGGATGCCGACATGGCGAGGGGTACGGATGACGAAGACGCCTTCGCTGGCGGTGAAATTGCTGTCAGCGTCGGCGAATACGAATA
>CAYNLW010000026.1:0-17196 GCA_964398195.1 uncultured Methylophilaceae bacterium
CCCGCGCGGCAAGCCTATGTCGGCCAGAACCATACAGCACAGAATGAAATATTGGGCGATTAAACAAGGCATCAATAGCAACTTACACCCGCATTTATTGCGCCATAGTTTTGCTACCCATGTGTTGCAATCGAGCGGCGATTTACGCGCTGTGCAAGAAATGTTGGGGCACGCCAATATCAGCACCACACAGGTATATACCCATTTAGATTTCCAACATCTGGCCAAGATATACGACAAAACCCACCCGCGCGCCAAAAAAAATTGAACTAATTAAAGCAAATCGAGTTCAATCTTGAGATGCCAATACAGCGACACTGCTTAGCTTTGCGCTTTTAGATAGTGGATGGCTTGTGGCAAAATACGCGTTCTAAATTTTTTAATAACCCGCACAATTGATAAGGAAAAACACCATGGAACATCAATTACCTGCATTACCTTATGCTAAAAATGCTTTGGCACCGCATATTTCTGAAGAAACCATCGATTTTCACTACGGCAAACATCATCAAACCTATGTCACCAATCTGAATAATCTGATTAAAGGTGGCGAGTTTGAAAATAGCAGCTTAGAGGACATCATCAAGAAATCTGCTGGTGGCGTGTATAACAATTCAGCGCAAATCTGGAATCACACTTTTTTCTGGAATAGCATGAAACCCAACGGTGGTGGCGAGCCTAAAGGCGCTTTAGCAGCCGCGATCAATGCCAAATGGGGTTCTTTTGAAGAATTTAAAAAGGCTTTCCAAGCCTCTGCCGTAGGTAACTTTGGCTCAGGTTGGACTTGGTTGGTGAAAAAAGCCGATGGCAGTGTCGATATCGTCAATATGGGCGCCGCTGGTACGCCGCTGACCACAGGCGACAAAGCCTTGCTGACTATCGATGTATGGGAACATGCTTACTACATCGACTATCGCAATGCCCGCGCTAAGTTCGTCGAAGTATTCTTGAACTCATTAGCCAACTGGGACTTTGCAGAAGCGAATTTCGCCTAAATCGAAGCGAATTTCGCCTAAATCATAAACCAATATTGTTCAATCAATATTCCATACAAAGCCGCCTGACATTTAGGCGGCTTTTTTATTGCTAGCCTAGTTTTATTAATAGCCTAGCAGGCTCATTGGCCACAATATTTACTATAATCGTACTGATTGAAGCTTTCTTTAGGAACATTTTGAGCTCGGTAAAAATACTTTTATGTTGTTTTAATGGACAACAATATCTGCCACAGCAACTCGATTCGATTGCCCAACAAAGCCATCAAGATTGGTCAGTGATTGCAAGCGATGACGGCTCTAGTGACGATACTTTGGCCATATTGCAAAGCTATCAGCAGCGCTGGGGAGCGGATAAATTACAGATACGCGGTGGGCCACGCGCAGGTTTTGCCCGAAATTTCCTTAGCTTGGCTAGCGATAGCAGCTTACAGGCGGATTATTACGCTTACTGCGATCAAGACGATATTTGGTTACCAGAAAAATTAAGCTGCGCCATTAGCCAGTTACAAGGCTTAGACACAAACCAGCCGCTGCTTTATTGTGGCCGGACCCAGTATATCAATCATCAACTGCAAGCACAGGGATACTCTGCACTATTTCACGGACCATTCGGATTTGCTAATGCCTTGGTGCAATGCGTGGCTGGCGGCAATACCATGTTATTTAACCAAGCTCTGAAAAATTTACTGCAACAAGCCGGTCAAGTGGACGTTGCTTCACATGATTGGTGGACTTATCAGTTGGCCACAGGCAGCCAAGGTCAGGTGGTCTATGATGCCCAAGCACTGGTGCTATACCGTCAGCATGATGCTGCCTTAGTTGGCTCTAATATTGGGATCAAGGCCAGCATAAAGCGTATCAGGCAAATGCTGGCGGGAGATTATCGTGCATGGAATGATTTGAATATCGCTGCTTTGCTGCAATGTCAGCATTTACTTACAGCGCAGCATCAAGTCATGCTGCAACAATTTAGTGAACTTAGAAACGCCAATTGGCGTCAACGTCTGCGCATGATGCAGCGTTGTGGACTATACCGCCAAGATGCTAAGTCGCATTTGGCTTTATATTTAGCTGCTGTGCTGAATAAACTCTAGGAATAAGCTTAATCACTTGCGGACTGCCAGCATGAACAAGCAACAATTGTTATTACAAGCCACACAATTAGCGCTAGCCGGCGAGTGGGATAAAGCGCATGAGATAGTGCAGGATATGAACGACAGTGAGGCTTGTTGGATACATGCGGTGCTACATAAAATCGAAGGCGATGAGTGGAATAGCCGCTACTGGTATGCCCGTAGTCAACATCAATATGAGCAATTTGATGATACTGAATTGGAATTAAAAAGCATTGCAAGCCGTTTGAATGATGAATAGAATGTGCCCCCTATGTTGAAACGTTTATTAATTGCTGTCTTACTACCGCTGCTGTTGGTGATTTCGCAACAACAGCTGTTGGCGCATGAAATTTCCCATACGCCTACCCCTAGCCAGCAGCAAGACAAGCATCAAGCGCCACATAGCGATTTCTGTTCGCAATGTGCGCAATCCGCCGGACTTGCTTCAGGTTTATTGCCTGAAATATTCTCAGTAAGCGCCTTACAAGTTCATGTTTGCCCTGCAGATGAAGCGCAAACAAGCGCGCTATCCTCCTGCTATCAACCTTTCTCCGCACGCGCCCCACCTAGCATCCTTTAATTAAACAAAGCAGTTCTAAACCTCTGATAGTTAACCTCTGCTGGTTAAGCTCTGAAGGTCCAGAAAATTTTTTGTTTTTTACAAGGATTTTGTATGAAAAAATTGATTACGCTGGCTCATGGCGTTCATTCATTGAGCATTGCTGGTTTGGTCTCGCTGGCGCTAAATAGTTGGTCAGCGCATGCGGAAAATGTCGCTCCCTCTGTGCCGATTACCGGCAACCCACTAGGCGTTAGTTCAGACCAGTTGGTCGTGCCTGTGTCTATTCTGAATGGTCGCGAATTATCCTTGCGCCGCGAGAGCACTTTGGGTGAAACCTTAAGTAGCACGCCTGGCGTCAATTCAACCTATTACGGTCCCAATGCCTCAAGGCCAATTATTCGCGGCATGGATGGTGATCGCGTCAGAATTATGCAGAACGGTGTTGGTTTGCTAGATGCCTCTGCTATTAGCCCCGATCATGCAGTAGGCGCAGATCCGTTTATCGCTGAACAAATTGAAGTGATACGCGGTCCAGCCACCGTGCTATATGGCGCGGGGGCGATAGGTGGGGTGGTCAATATTATTGACCATCGCATTCCTAAAGAGGCGGTGAATGGCATTACTGGACGCGGTGAATTGCGATATGGTGGTGCCGAACGCGAAAAAGGTGGGGTAGCGGTCATCGATGTTGGCAATGGCTTATTTGCCTTGCATGCCGATGTTTATCAACGCAAGACAGAGGACTTATCGATTCCAGGCTTTGCCGTGACGCGTCGCGGTGAAGCTGATGGCCAAGGGGTAAGACTAAGACGTGGTCGCGTACTGAATACCGCAGCCGAAAGTAATGGCGGTGCTATAGGCGCTTCTTTGACATTTGATAAAGGGCATATCGGATTATCGGTATCTACCGCCTCTAGTCGATATGGCATTCCTTTTGATGGTGATGAGCTAATTAATATGGATATGTTGACCCAACGCACCGAGTTTTCTTCAGAAATTCGTGAATTGGGCGGGCTGGTGGAACGCATCAAATTTAGAATGGCACATACTGATTATCGCCATACTGAGTTTGAAAACGCTGAAGCCAAAACCAAATTTATGAATAGCGGAGTTGAAGGCACATTGGAGGCCGCACACCAAAAATTCGGCAATTTAAGTGGCGTGGTGGGGTTTCAATTCGAAAATACCAAACTTGGCTCCAATCCTTTAGGCGATCACGGTCATGCGCTACTTCCTTCTACCAGAACTTCTAGACAGGGCGTTTATGTGTATGAGGAATTGCCGATTGATGACCTCAAGCTTAGTTTAGGTGGCCGGGTAGATAGAATTAATTTGCGCTCTGGTGGCGGAGGCGAAGTGCATGAAGGCGAGCCGCATTTTGGTGAAGCGAGCTCTAAACATTTCAATACCGTTAATCTATCCGCTGGCGCTTTATTTAAGCTAGATCAAAATTGGAGTATAGGCAGCAATCTCACCCATACCGAACGCGCCCCTACAGCGACTGAATTATTTGCCGATGGCGTCCATCATGCGACACGTTTATATGAACAAGGTAATCGGGAATTAAATAAAGAGCGTTCTAACGGTATAGATGCACAATTACGCTGGAAAGACGCTAAAAACAATTTCAATATTGGTGCTTATTACACCCGCTTTCATAACTTTATCAACTTATCCAAAACAGGCGATTTAGTGAATGATGAGGGTGAGATTTTGACCAACCCAGCACCCGGCGAAGATACCGAAAGATTAGCGATTTTTAGAGGCGATCGAGTGACCTTCCGTGGCATTGAATCAGATGGCCGATTTAGAGTCTATGAAGGCAGTGGCGATTTGGATCTGACTGTGCGTGGCGATTATGTGCGCGCCAATAACAGCGATACAGGCAATCCAGTACCAAGAATCTCGCCTATGCGACTGGGTTTCGGTTTGGATTATCGCTTTAATCAAGTCGGTGCGCGTTTAGATGTATTGCATGGCTTTAAGCAAAATCGTACCGATGCTGAAGAGTTTGCTACAGACAGCTATACCTTGGTGAACGCCACCGCGACTTATCGCTTACCCAGTAGTTATGGCCTAGAATTATTTGCTAGAGCAAGAAACTTGCTAGACCAAGAAATTCGTGAACATAGCTCATTCTTGAAAGAGATTGCCCCCATGGGTGGACGTGCGCTGATGCTAGGGATACGTGGCGAGTTTTAATTTTGCGTTATGATGATGTTTTTTTGATGGGAATTGAGTGATGGCAAGAATGGTGAATTGTGTGAAATTGGGTCGTGAAGCAGAAGGTCTTGCTTTCCCACCCTATCCCGGTGAACTGGGTAAGAAAATATTCGACAACGTGTCCAAAGAAGCATGGGCAGGCTGGCTAAAACAACAAACCATGCTAGTGAATGAAAATCGCTTGAGCATGGCCGACCCAGCCGCCAGAAAATATTTATTACAACAAACCGAAGCCTATTTCTTTGGCGGCGGCGCCGACCAAGCCAGTGGCTACATCCCACCGAAAAGCTAAACTATTCTGCAATAGTAGCGCCTCTAACACAAGCCGATGTCATATGATTGTCATCGGCTTGTCATTTTTGTTTAGTAAAATAATGAATATTTTTTTGATTCTTTTTCTGACTGCCTCTGCGCATGGATATTAAACCCGAGTATTTCCTCAATCGAGAGTTAAGCTTACTGGCTTTTAATAGGCGGGTGTTGGCGCAAGCCCAAGATGAACGCGTCCCCTTACTAGAACAGCTTAAATTTTTATGTATTTTGAGTAGCAATCTTGATGAGTTTTTTGAAGTCCGTGTCGCAGGCATCAAAGAACAGCTCAGATATCAAGCAAATCAGTTATCCGCAGATGGTATTCCTGCGCGCAAACTGATAGGGCTAATCAGCCAACAAGCGCATCAAATGGTAGATGAGCAATATCAGATATTAAATAACCAAGTCTTACCCAAATTAGCCGAGCAAGGGATTTTGTTTCTGCGCCGTGCCAGTTGGAACGAGCAACAGAAAGATTGGATTAAACAATATTTTTTCCGCGAATTGATGCCTATATTGACGCCAATAGGCTTAGACCCAGCCCATCCTTTTCCACGAGTACTTAATAAAAGCTTAAATTTTGCCGTAGAGCTTGAAGGCAAAGACGCTTTCGGAAGAAACTCAGGTATTGCCATCGTACAAGCGCCTAGAGCGCTGCCAAGAGTAATCCGCCTACCCAAAGAAATTGCCGGCCATGAATATAGTTTTGTATTTTTGTCGTCTATTCTGCACGCCCATGTCAATGAATTATTCGTAGGCATGACAGTAAAAGGTTGTTATCAATTCCGAGTCACCCGCGATAGTGAATTGCGCTTGGACGAGGAAGACTCGCAAAAGAATTTGCGTGTGGCGCTGCAAGGTGAGTTATCGCATCGCCAGTTTGGTGATAGCGTTAGATTGGAAGTGGCAGATAATTGCCCAGCTGCCATGTCCGCGTTCTTGCTTGGTCAGTTTGGCTTGCAGCCAGAAGATTTGTACCAAGTGAATGGCATCGTTAATTTAGTGCGGCTAATGCAAATTCCAGACATCGTCGATAGGCCAGATTTGAAATATCCTTTGTATCAGGCCAGTATCCCTAAAGAGCTGATTAAAGGCGATATTTTCAAAGCCATACGCAAGCAAGATATTTTGTTACATCATCCATTTCAGTCATTTACGCCGGTGGTAGATTTTATAAAACAAGCTAGTGAAGATCCTGATGTGTTAGCCATTAAGCAAACTTTTTACCGCACCAGCTCAGACTCTACCTTGATGCAAGCGCTTATTGAAGCGGCTAAACAAGGTAAAGAAGTCACTGTTGTGGTGGAATTATTTGCCCGTTTTGATGAGGAAGCGAATATCAATTGGGCAGCAAAGCTGGAGGACGCTGGCGCGCATGTGGTGTACGGGGTGGTAGGGCATAAAACGCACGCAAAAATGGCTATGGTGGTACGGCGTGAAAATGGTGAATTGCGACGTTATGCGCATTTGTCCACTGGCAATTATCATCCTAAGACTGCCAGAATTTATACCGACTTGGGCTTGTTCACTTGCCACCCTGAAATTTGCGCTGATGTGAATGATGTATTTGCGCAACTGACTGGTTTAGGCAAATCCAACAAATTAAAACACATGTGGCAATCGCCATTTAATTTAAAAACCAATCTGCTCAAAGCGATTGCTCACGAAACGCAAATTGCTAAATCAGGCAAACCAGCAAAAATCATTGCCAAAATGAATGCGCTATTGGAGCAGGACATTATCGAGGCGCTTTATACCGCTTCTCAAGCAGGGGTCAAAATCGAATTGATCGTGCGTGGCGTATGTGCACTGATTCCGGGAATTGCTGGGATTTCGCAAAATATCACTGTGCGTTCAGTTGTAGGGCGTTTCTTAGAGCATACCCGTATCTTCTATTTTTATAATCAAGGCGCTGAAGACTTGTATTTATCCAGCGCAGATTGGATGTATAGAAACCTGTATAAACGTATTGAAATATGTTTTCCCATCCTCAATCCGAAAATAAAAAAACGTATTATCAAAGAAGCACTAAAATATTACTTAAAAGACTATAGCCAAGGTTGGCTGATGAATGCTGACGGCAGCTATCGCAAAGGTCGCAGTAAACAAGGCTTTAGCGCACAACGGGCGTTGATGAACGACTATACGCTAGACTAGTCCGTCAGGTCGATTAGCTTGAGTGAAATGCCTATGGCCTGCCAAAAGCCGACTTCACTATCTAATTCTGCTTGTGTCAGTGGATTCTGTTGCAACCATTTTTTAGATAAGGCCAAGCTGTATCCTTGCTGATTCTTTTTGATTTGCATTTCTGGGAATGCATCTTGGCGGCGACTACGATTAAATAAAACAGCAAGACGGAAAATCAAAACCAATATTTGCATATCGCCTTGTAGCTTGGTCATTTCTAACTTGTTTAAACTGCGTCTATGGGCTCTGATCAATAGCCCTAGCTGCTCTTGCTCTAATCTTGAAAAACCCGGCATATCTGCGTTTTCAATAATATATGCGGAGTGTTTGTGATAGCCGTTATGCGCAATGGAAATACCTATTTCATGTAATTTTGCTGCCCAAATTAGGTAATCTTTGGCCAGTTTTGCGCTCATTTGCAGATGATTTTTGAGTTGCCCAGAAAGCCGTTTGGCCAGCCTCCTCACCCTTGAGCTCTGTAACCTATCTACATGATAGCGACGCATAAAGCTGTTAACTGTGAGTTCACGCGTATCCTCATGTTGCAAACGGCCTAACAGCTCATACAACACCCCTTCGCGTAACGCGCTGTTAGATACCCGCATGGTTTGAATATCTAGCTGTTCAAAAATAGCCAACATAATCGCCAAGCCACCGGGCAATACACTAGCGCGCTCCTCGCTAACACCCAATAAATTTATTTTGCTGATGTGCTTGGCCTCCAGCAACATCTTGCGTAACTGCTTCATGCCAGCAAGGCTAATACTACCGTCGGTCATTCCATACAACCTCAACACTTCGCCTATACTGCGCGCAGTTCCTGAGGAACCAATCGCCTCTTGCCATGCTGGCGCAGCGAATGGTTTAACAATACTTTGTAGCTCGCTAGCTGCGGCAATCTGTGCCTGCTGAAAACTGGCTTCGTCTAACTTTTGTTGGGGAAAAAAACGCAGGCTGTAACTGACACAGCCCATATACAAACTTTCCATCTGTAGCGGTTGTAAGCCTTTACCGATAATAAATTCAGTTGAACCACCACCGATATCGACCACTAATCTTGGGTAATCTACGCTAGTCAAACTATGGCTAACGCCGACAAAAATCATTCTGGCTTCTTCTCGACCGGCGATAATTTCTATGGGGAAGCCTAAGGCTTGTTGCGCTAAGGGAAGAAATTTTTTGGAATTTTTTGCTACCCGAAAAGTATTGGTAGCGACCGCTCTCACTTGAGCAGTGGAAAGACCACGCAGACGTTCACCGAATCTTTGCAAACAACTGATAGCACGTTGTTGAGCGTCTTCACTGAGTATTTTATCTGCACCCAGTCCTGCACCTAGTTTGACTTGCTCGCGCAATGAATCATGAAAAATAAGGTGGCCATCAACCACCTTAGCAAATTGCAAACGGAAACTATTAGAGCCTAAATCAACTGCCGCTATCTCAGAAAATTCAGGCTGATTTTGCACCCCACTAAGCACTTAAAGCAGCCCATCCAATTAAGAACGCGCCTCACGCTCCAAAATATCCAGTGAGGTATGACGAACGTCTTTACCTTTCACCATATACACCACATATTCTGCGATATTCTTGGCGTGGTCACCCACGCGCTCTAGTGACTTAGCCACAAACAACACTTCTAAGGCCATAGAGATGGTTCTAGGATCTTCCAACATAAAGGTAATTAGCTGACGCATTGCAGAGCGGAATTGCTCATCGACCTGCTCATCTTGTCTTGCTACGTCCACGGTTTTGCTGGAATCTAGTCGGGCAAATGCGTCCAAAGAAGTGCGTAGCATCTCGCGCACCAAGGCCACCATATTTTTAATTTCGGTGAATTTTGGGTTATACACCCGATCTGCTTCACAAAAACGTTGCGCCACACGCGCAATCTTTGAAGCCTCATCACCGATACGCTCTAAGTCGGTAATGGTTTTGACCACCATCATAATCATTCTTAAATCGCCGGCTGCAGGCTGACGACGCGCAATAATATGACTGCAGTCTTCATCTACCTGAACCTCTAAAGCGTTGACTTGGTGCTCTAACTCAATCACATTGGCCGCCTTTTTCGCATCTAAATCGACCAAGGCGCCCAGCGCATTGACAATTTGCTGCTCCACCAAGCCGCCCATTTGCAATACTTTGGCGCGCACCGATTCAAGTTCAGCGTCGTATTGTTTAGAGGTATGTTCAGACATCGCATTATCCTTTATTAAAAAACTGAGTCTTAATTACTGTTGCCAACATTAAGGCTGTCCTGCAATTGCTATATCTAATTAGAGATTGTATAAGTCAAATATGCCAGCTTAATGGTGAAATATGACAGTTTATTGAACGATTTTAACAACCGTCGCAGCAAACTGAACTAAGCGGTCATTGTTTTAACCCCTTGGGCTGTCGCCAACAGTAAAACATCAGCTGGCCTAGCAGCGAACAAGCCATTGGTCACCACGCCAACAATTTGATTAATCTTGGCTTCCATTTCGATTGGATTACTAATCAGCAAACCATGCACATCTAAGATTACATTACCATTATCAGTGGTGAAATCGCGTAACTTGGGCTGTCCACCCAACTTCACTAGCTCACGCGCTACATAGCTTCTCGCCATAGGCAACACTTCAACAGGCAGTGGGAATTTGCCTAATACAGGCACATATTTGCTTTCATCGCATATACAGATAAAGCGTTTAGCGCAAGCGGCAACAATCTTTTCTCTGGTTAAAGCACCACCACCGCCTTTTAACATATGCATATGTTGGGTGATTTCATCAGCACCATCGACATAAATTTCCATGCCATCTACGCTATTCAAATCGAACACTTCAATGCCGTGATTGCGTAATCTTTGCGCGGTAGCCTCAGAGCTGGCCACAGCGCCGTCGATTTTAGCCTTCACTTTGGCCAATTCATCAATAAAGTAATTCGCTGTCGAGCCAGTTCCTACGCCAATAATTCCACCTTTGACGTAATCTACCGCTGCTTTTGCTACCTGTTGTTTTAATTCGTCTTGTGTTGCCATTTTGCTATTTACCTTCAATATCAGATTAATTTCAAAGAGATGATTGGTTTTATTTATAATAATACCTTATCCTGAATCATACACTTTGCCGCCCCTAATGAAAAACGACTATCTAGAAAAAATCCGTCAAGCGCTGGTTTATGACGTTGCCAAGAAAACCCCTTTAGAATTTCAGCCCAGTTTATCGCAGCGATTAGGCAATCGTATTTTGCTGAAACGCGAAGATATGCAACCGGTTTTCTCATTCAAATTACGCGGTGCCTATAACAAAATGGCGCATTTATCGGCTAGCGCCAGAGCGCAGGGGGTGATTGCCGCCTCTGCTGGCAATCATGCGCAAGGAGTAGCCTTATCAGCGCAAAAGCTTGCTTGTCGGGCAGTTATCGTGATGCCGACCACGACACCACAGATTAAAGTGAATGCGGTGAAAGCCAGAGGCGCCGAAGTGGTGCTATTTGGCGACTCTTATTCAGACGCTTATCAATACGCATTAACTCTGGAAAAGCAACAAGGCTTGACCTTCGTCCATCCCTACGATGACCCTGAGGTGATTGCTGGCCAAGGCACTATCGCCATGGAGATCCTTAATGAGCACCCTGAGCCTATCGAAGCCATCTTCTGCTGTGTAGGTGGCGGTGGCCTTTTAGCCGGCATTTCGGCTTATGTCAAAGCGCTGAGGCCTGATATCAAAGTGATTGGGGTAGAAGCACAAGATGCTGACGCGATGACGCAGTCTTTGCAGCAAGGCCATCGCGTGATGTTGGAACAAGTGGGATTATTTGCTGATGGTGCAGCGGTGAAACAAGTGGGTGAACATACTTTCGCACTTTGTCAGCAGTATGTCGATGAAATGATACTGGTCGATAATGATGCCATCTGCGCTGCCATTAAAGATGTATTCGAGGATACGCGTTCTATTCTTGAGCCTGCTGGCGCACTTGCCACTGCCGGAATAAAAGAATATATCAAACGACACCAGATGAGCGGCAAAACCCTAATCGGCATCGCTTCTGGGGCTAATATGAATTTTGATAGGCTAAGATTTGTCGCCGAGCGCGCGGAAATTGGTGAAAATCGTGAAGCCGTGTTAGCTGTCAGCATCCCGGAAAAAGCAGGTTCATTTAAGACTTTTTGTGGTTTGCTGGCTGGCCATAATATTACCGAATTTAATTATCGCTATGCCGACGCAGCATTGGCGCATATTTTTGTTGGCTTAAGCATTGCAGATCGCGATGCGCCGGCAAAAATCATTGAGAAACTGAATCAACATGGTTTGCCAGCAATAGATTTAAGCAATAATGAAATGGCCAAGCTGCATTTGCGCCATTTGGTTGGCGGCCACGCACCGCAAGCTAAAAATGAAATGATTTTTCGCTTTGAGTTTCCCGAGCGCCCTGGTGCGCTGATGAACTTCTTAGAAACCATGGGCCATGATTGGAATATTAGTCTGTTCCATTACCGCAATCATGGCGCCGATTATGGCCGCGTGCTGTGCGGCATACAAGTGCCGCCACAAGAGCGCGCAGCGTTTGCCGCCTTCCTCAAGCAATTAGAACAACAGGGTTACCCGCATTGGGACGAAAATAATAATCCGGCTTACCAGTTGTTCCTTGGCTAGCAATATTCGCGCTTATTCACCCGCTCATTTAGGGATTTATTCCTGACTTTTGCTTATCGCTTGCCGTTGTAATGAACCATCATCACAACATGCTAGACTAATCAGCTATTAATAGGAGATTGCATTCATGAGTTTGCGTAAAAATTTAATCCAGTTGGTGCTCAGCAGTTTGACTTTACTCAGCGTTTCTTTGCTTCAAGCTGGCGAAAGAGGTTATGCCTATGTCAGCAACCAAGATGGTGGTGTATCAGTGATTAATCTTGATAGCATGGAAACCGAAGCCAATATCGATATTCAAGCCAAAAATCCGCGTGGCATAGGGGTGACTGCAGATGGTAAATATTTAGTCACTGCCAATAAAGATGACGAGACAATATCGGTGGTTGACCGCGCCAGTGGCACATTACTGAAACAAATCAAGGTAGGAAAAAATCCAGAATTTGTGCGTGTTTATAAGAATTTAGTTTTTGTTTCCACTGAACCCAGCTCCAAAGGTGGCCCACCGCCAAAACCTGGTGAAGTGGCAAAAGAAGACGATGACGATGATGAAAAAATTCCTGCCAGAATTGCCGTGGTTGATTTAGTGAAAGGCAAAAAAATTCGTGAGATTGTCGGCGGCCCTGAGACCGAAGGCATAGAATTTTCCAAAGATGGCAAAAAAGTCATCGTGACCAACGAAGCAGACAACACCATCACTGTGCATGATTTTAAATCGGGCAAATTACTCAAAACCGTTTCTACCAAAGAATATGGTGAACGCCCTAGAGGGATTAAAGTATCGCCAGACGGCAGTTTTTATGTATCTACCTTGGAATATGGCAATAGCTTTATTGTGTTGGACAAAAATTTTAAAGTCATACGCACAGTAGCCACTGGACAAGCCCCTTATGGCATTGCATTTGACAGCAAAGGCGAGCGTATTTATGTCGCTAGTTCTAAGGAAAAAGCGCTACAAGTGTATGACGCTAAGAGCTTTGATAAAATCAAAGATATTCCGTCCGGTAATCGCTGTTGGCATTTTAGTTTCACCCCAGATGGTAAAGAAATCTTGCTCGCTTGCGGAAAATCTGACGCCGTGGTGGTGATTGATACCCAGACCTTAGAAAAAACTAAAGAGATTGCTGATAAAGAAATGCCTTGGGGAGTTGTCACTTATCCCAAATCTATGGGCAGTCTAGATAGACCAAACTAATTTGGATTTGAAAAAGCCCGCAGATGCGGGCTTTTTTGTGACTTATTGAAGCAACTGCATAATCGTTTCCCAGTCCTTAGGGTCAACTGGGGTAATGGATAAACGATTGCCTCGCTGCAAAATACGCAAATTCGCTAGTGCAGGATTATCGCGCATCTCTTGCAAACTGAGCAGGCGCGTTTTTCTCACTAACTTGACGTCTACATTAAACCAACGCGGACTTTCTGCAGTCGCCTTGGGGTCATAATATTTATGCCCCTCAACAAATTGTAATCTATCTGGATAGGCGAGTTTTGCTACTTCAGCAATCCCTACGATGCCAGGTTGTGGACAATTTGAATGATAAAACAGTACACCATCACCGAGTTTCATTTGGTCGCGCATAAAATTTCTTGCTTGATAATTGCGCACTCCATACCAATCTACCGTTTGATTGGGGAAGCTCGCCAAGTCATCTATAGAGACATCAGCAGGTTCAGATTTCATTAACCAATATCGCATCATATCCTCTAAAAATTAGGTTCCCCCTGAGCACAATCTGGGCGAGCATCCTGAACCAAACAGGCTCAAGTGGTGACAGCCTAGGGCTCTTTAGGCACACCCGCTGTGGAGCGCGCTCACCGAAACCCGATTGACCGAAACCTATGCTATAGACTAGTTCAAGGAATTTAATGCCCAAACCATGTCAGGAAGGAGCTGAGATTTTACTCTTATTTTGAGCTACAGGGATTTACAAAACGAATTTCAATGCACCGCTCATCGGCCAGCGAGACGATGATGATTATTTTGCAAATAATTGATTTTGCGGAGCTAGCGCTTCGTCTAATTGACCTTCAAGTTCAACCACTTGTTGTCTTAATTGCATTGAATTATCTGTGCCATTTTGCGCAGTCAGTAGTTCATAAGCGATATTCAGACCTGCCATAATGGCGATTCTGTCTTGCCCACTGACTTTGCCTGCTTGTTGAATTTCGCGCATTTTTTCGTCTAAATACTGCGCAGCTGCCAATAAGTTTTTTTGCTCGTTGTCTGGACAAACAACGCTAAAGTCGCGCCCTAGAACGGAAAATTCTAATGTCGAAGATTTGCTCATAGCACCGCCTCAGGTAAATCAGCAATAAGTTGCTCTACGCGATCTGATGCTTGATGAATTTTTTCTTGCAACAGTAAATTTTCCTTTTGCGCCTGAGCAAGCGAGTTTTTCAGCGCAAGATTTTCTTGTGCGAGCTGATTCTTCAGCTCAATCAACTGATGCAATTTTTGCGCTAAGCGATTTAATTCTTTTTCCATCATGAAACTATAATTGTTAAAAGCTTTTTTAGTCAATCATTAACAGCCTATTTTGCAAGTAATTTCCTGAATAGGCGCAAATCTTTTCCAACTTACATTCAACAATCTCGTTATAATGCTGATTAGTTGTTAGGTGTCTTACTGACTAATCTGTTGGTAAGGTGAAACTGGGAAATAGGTGAGCAAAACGATGTACGCAAAGCCTATGCTGCCCCCGCAACGGTAAGTGTTGTAGATTTGCTTAAGCCACTGAGCATCGCTTGGGAAGGCGCAAATCATATCCTCACAAGCCCGGAGACCGGCCTAAACAACCAAGCAGATGGAAATTCCGCGGGGTGACGGTTCCTGGAGTAAGACATTCATTACTTCAAGTTGTATATAAACTACCAAAAGTTGCTTATTTACTCTCCTTAGCCTTGCCATCATTCCCATCTTTTTTAGACGCGCACGGGGACGTACGCATTTAATTCAGGGAAATATAATGAAAAAATCAACAATCAGCGGGCTAATTAGCCTGCTTTTAAGCACGCCTAGCTTCGCTACTTCCATTTATGGTGATGATGTTGTAGTCAGTGCTACTCGTTCTGCAACACCGAGAGAATCTTTAGTAGCTGATGTATCAGTGGTAACGCAAGAAGATATTCGCCAGAGTGGCGCTTTAACGCTAACTGATGTATTACGAACACAATCTAGCATTGAAATCCAATCTAACGGCGGCATAGGTCAAGTCTCCGCAGTCCATCTTCGCGGTAATAGCTCGCAATCGGCAGTGGTTTTATTAGATGGAATTAGAATAGGCTCGGCCACAGTTGGGCTGACTGCTTTTGAACGTATTCCAGTTGAGCAAATTGAGCGTATCGAAATTGTGCGTGGCGCTACTTCAAGCTTATATGGTTCAGATGCAATTGGCGGTGTTATTCAGATTTTCACCAAAAAAGCCTCTAACAAACCTAGCCTAAATTTATTTGCTGGCTATGGCACTTATAACACCAGAGAAACTAGTCTTGGTTTTGCCAATAAAATTGAGCAGACCAGTTTCTCTTTCAATCTGTTCAATACAGAATCGGATAGTTTTTCTACATTGAGAAAAAAAGACGGGGTGAATGACGATCGCGATCCCTATCGCAATCTAACATTTTCTGCCAATTTGTCGCACCAAATTACGCAAGGTCATGATGTTGGCTTGTCCTATTTTAATAGTAATAATAATCTGCATTTCGATGATGATAGCTTGTTCCGGGCAAAAATCCGCTCCGCACAAACCAGCTTTTCCATGTTTAGTCATAATCAGATAACTGATAACTGGCTGAGTAAAATTAAAATTGGCGAAAGTAAAGACAGTATCAGAAGCCAAGGCAGTTTTTCAGGACTTTCCATCGCCACCACGCACCAAAGACAATATACTTGGCTCAATGATTTTAGCCTCCCATTAGGTCTTCTTACTTTGGGTTTAGAACGCTTGGAACAACGCGTAGATGGCAATCCTGGCAATGTCTCGTATCAAAAAGAATCACGTGATAATAACGGTTATTTTGCGGTTTATGCTGTAAACCATTCAGGACATAACCTACAGTTGAGCGCGCGGCGCGACTATAACTCGCAGTTTGGGCAATATAGTACTGGCAATGTCGCTTATGGCTATCAATTTACAGAGCGCTTTAGAGCTTTTGGTAGTGTAGGGACGGCTTTCAGAGCTCCTACTTTTAATGATTTATATTGGCCATTTCAAAGCTTTGGTTCATGGGGAAGCTACCAAGGTAATCCTAATTTAGTACCAGAAAAATCCACTAACCGAGAAATCTCTTTGGTTTATGATCAAGGCCACCACAGACTGTCAGCAACAGTTTTCCACAACAAAGTGAGGGATTTAATTGTGCCTGCACAGGGCTTATTTGATGACTTCCCGATTAATGCAGGTGAAGCCACAATCAAGGGCGTGAATTTCGCCTATGAAGGCTGGGTGGATAATTTTCACATCAAAGCTAGCGCTGATGTGCAAAGCCCGCGCAATGATGACACCAACTTATTGCTTACCAGACGCTCGCAACACTACGGTGCGTTCGCATTGGGTTATCGTTGGGACGGATGGAATTTTCTTGCTGAAGTGATAGGCTCAGGAGATCGCTATGATGATGCTGCCAATACAAGAAAATTGGACGGTTATGCGCTTATGAATTTAACTGCGCGTTATCAAATCAACCCAGAACTTAGCCTGCAAATGAAGGCAAATAATATTTTTGATAAGGAATATGCTTTATCCACTTTATTTGGCACACCGTTCAACACCCCAGGGGCTAACTTATTTATTGGCCTAAGATATAGCCCTGACATTAACACGCAATAATAATGTCGCGATACAATATGATTTGAATCTACGGAGAACAAAATGTTTGCAATACTAAATTCCAATATCCTTGGCTGCTTGTTATTAGCCTTACTACTCATCACCCGTGCCAGTCATTTCGGCACCAGCGCACTGCTACCTGATGCCAGCATCGCCTGTTTCTTTCTTCTAGGTGCTTACAGCGCCAAAGCTCGCTGGTTTGTTATGGCATTGATACTCGCTGTGGCAATTGACCTAGTGGTAACGCGACTGATGATAGTGTCAGATTATTGTATGTCCCCAGGCTATTGGGGATTAATTCTTGTATACGGTATGGTTTGGATGATAGGTCGA
>CAYNLW010000027.1:0-2392 GCA_964398195.1 uncultured Methylophilaceae bacterium
TTAATAAATTTAATTTGATGGATATTTCCTATGGCATTTCAAATCACCTTTAAACTTTCCGACAAAATCATTTTTGCTGAGGCTGAGGACAGTATTTTGACGGCGGCGATACATCAAGGGGTGAATATACCTTATGGTTGTCGTAATGGGGCGTGTGGGGCGTGTAAGGCCAAGGTGTTGACTGGGCAGGTGCATTACGATAGTGAGATTCAGGGCTTGAGTACTTCCGAGCGGCAGCAGGGGTATGCGTTGTTGTGTTGTGCTAAGGCGGATAGCGATATTCAGTTGGAGTGTCGTGAGTTGACTAGTCAGGCGGGGTTTGTGCCTAAAATCGTGCCGGTGCGGGTAGAGCAATTACAGCGGCTTTGCGAAGATGTGATGGCGATGCAGTTAAAACTGCCGGTGAATCAATCGTTGCAATTTCATGCTGGGCAATATATCGAATTTATTCTTAAAGATGGCACTAGACGCGCGTTCTCTTTAGCCAACCCGTCGAGTAAGCAAGATCAGCTTGAGTTGCATTTGCGTCATGTGCAGGGGGGCAAATTTACCGACTATGTGTTTAATGAATTACAAGAAAAAACCATTATGCGTATCGAAGGGCCATTTGGAAATTTCTACTTTAGAAACGAGTTGACTCAGCCGGTGATCTTTGTTGCGGGTGGTACTGGATTCGCGCCTATCAAAGGCATGATTGAGGATTTGATTGAGCGCGGCCAAGGCGATAGAAATATGCGCTTATATTGGGGTGTCAGAGGCGAGCAAGATTTGTATATGCGTGATTTGGTGTTGGCGTGGCAAAACCAGTTGCCAAATTTTCAGTTTATCCCGGTGCTTTCTCAGCACTACGATAGCCAGTGGCAAGGTCGGACGGGCTTGGTGCATGAGGCGGTGTTGCAGGATATTAGCGATTTTGCTGATTATCAGGTGTATTGCTGCGGTGCGCCGGTGATGGTGCAAGCTTGCCAAACAGAATTTTTACAACGCGGTCTGCCAGAGCAACATTTCTTTGCGGATATTTTTAGTTACGCTAGCGCCCCTAACAATCCAGCTTAGTCGCCGTATTGCAAGCGCTTTAATCTTGCGCGTGCCGTTGTCGACGAGCGCGCACACCAGCTGCTAGGGTTTCCAATACTTGTAGCGTATCTGACCAACCCAAACAAGGGTCGGTAATCGATTTGCCATATTCCAGTTGGCAACCCACGCTGTGTTCTTGGCGTCCCTCGTTCAGATGCGACTCCACCATCACACCCATAATCTTGTCTTCGCCATCGGCCAATTGCTGCGCCACATTCTTTGCCACTTCAATCTGCATTTTGTATTGCTTTAAGCTATTGGCATGCGAGCAATCTATCATCAGCTTGCTATTTAAACCGGCATTGGCCAGCTCATGCGCCGCGGCATTGACGCTCTCACTATCATAATTAGGCGTTTTGCCACCGCGCAAAATCACATGACAGTCTTCATTGCCGGTGGTCGATACAATGGCCGACTGTCCTTGTTTGGTGACAGAGAGAAAATGATGCGGGCTGGCGGCGGCTTTAATCGCATCTACGGCAATACGAATATTGCCATCAGTGCCGTTTTTAAAGCCTACCGGACAAGACAAACCAGAGGCCAATTCGCGGTGAATTTGCGATTCTGTAGTGCGCGCACCTATCGCCCCCCAGCTGACCAAGTCAGCGGTGTATTGCGGGGTAATGGTATCTAAAAATTCGCTACCGGCCGGCATACCCAACTGATTCACTTTAAGCAAGAAGTTGCGCGCCATCTTTAAGCCATCATTGATAGAAAAACTGCCGTCCAGATAGGGGTCGTTAATCAAGCCTTTCCAGCCCACTGTGGTGCGTGGTTTTTCAAAATACACGCGCATTACGATCAATAAATCTTGTTGGTGTTGTTGGCTGACTGCCAATAAGCGCTCGGCATATTCCAAGCCAGCGTTGACGTCATGGATAGAGCAAGGGCCAATAATGACTAATAAACGATCATCTTTGCTATACAAAATATTGTGGATCGCTTTGCGGGTGAACTGGATATTTTGATAAGTCTTTTCGTCTGCTGGCAGGGTTTGCAGCAGTTCATTAGGCGGCGTAAGCGCTTTGATTTCCTTAATTCTTACGTCATCAGTAATGGAGATATGCTCAGTCATTGGCAATATTTCAAAAAAGATTAAAAGGGCTAGATACGGTTTAAAAGGGCGCTATTTTAAAGCAAAAAAGCCTAGGCCTTAATGAAATTGTTGTAACAAGCAGGCAAACATCGCTTCATCATCGGTGGCGGCGGCCACCACAAAATTTAATGTGCCTTGCTCAACTAGTCCTTGGATTTCTAGCACTTGGCTTTGTTGCGTTAGCCTGACATGGTTAACGATGATTTTGCAGGCGCTTAG
>CAYNLW010000027.1:2492-16878 GCA_964398195.1 uncultured Methylophilaceae bacterium
CTTGGCTTTGTTGCGTTAGCCTGACATGGTTAACGATGATTTTGCAGGCGCTTAGCCAAGCTTTGCCACGCGCCAGTTGCAAAAAATAGCGCATCGCCTCCGAACTGGTCAGCAACACCGCTGAAAAGGCATGCTGTTGCCAGCTGCGGTCCAATAGCTCGGTATTGTGCTGTAGCGCTTGCCGGCGATAGCACTCGGCGATATGGATATGCGCCCCGCGTTGTTGCAAGGTGCTAGCGATTAAATCGCGTCCACCCTCGCCACGCACTATCAGCAAATGTTGATGTTGCACCGCCTGTAACTCAGGCAAAGCCAATAAACCCTCTGAATCAAAACTATTGGTCGGCATAGCTATATTGCGCATACCTTGTGCTTGCAGCGCCGCGCGGGTGGAGGGGCCAACCACATAGCAAGGCAGTTGCGGGTTGAGGCTCAGGCCTAGCGTATTAAGCCTAGCAAATGCTTGCTCCACCGCGTTGGCACTGACAAAAATTAGGCCATCTATTTGACTACTACCTTGCTGAGTCATGCCCTCGCCAGCAATATCCTGCAGCAGTGCATCAAACTTGCGGTAATCCTGCAAGGGACTGATTTGTAGCAAAGGAAAATGGATACACTGGCCACCCGCTGCTTCAATCATTTGGCTGATGCGCCCAGCTTGTTCTGCCGGTCGGGTAATGACAAAGCTGTGACCGGCCAAGGGTTGTGCTGCGCTTGCATTAGGGCTGGTCATTTAGCCCTGCTTTAGCTGGATTATCTGCTGGGGCTTCATTCAGCACTTGTTGCGCGCCTTGCTGAATTAGCGACTGTGCCAGCGCCAGCCCCAATTGTTCGGCCTGTTGCACACTACCGCTTAGCTGATCGCGCAGCATTTGCCGGCCATCTGGGCTAGCGACAAATCCACTGATCTGCATAGATACCCCGTCCTGAGTGCTGGCATAAGCGCCCAAAGGCACTGTGCAACTACCTGCCAAGGCACGACTAAAAGCACGTTCTGCTAACACACAAGCTTCTGTCATCGGGTCGTTGAGCGCTTGCAACACCTCTAACAAATGCGCTTGTTGGCGACTGATTTCTATCCCTAAAGCGCCCTGCCCAACCGCAGGAATGCTATCTTGGACGCTCAAATACTGCTTGATACGATGCGCCAGTTGCAAGCGAATTAGCCCGGCTGCCGCCAAGATAATGGCCTGATATTGCCCTTCATCAAGCTTGCGTAAGCGCGTCTGCAAATTGCCGCGCAGCGTTTCCACTTGCAGATGCGGAAAGCGTGCTTTGATTTGACTTTGTCTGCGTAAACTAGAGGTGCCTACCACACTGCCAGCAGGCAAATCCTCAAGGCGGTCGTAATCATTAGCAACCAAGGCATCGCGCGCATCTTCGCGCGCTGATACGGCAGCCAAGATAAATTCATCAGCCAAATTCATAGGCACATCTTTCATGGAATGCACCGCTAAATCCGCCCGCCCCTCCAATAAAGCGCTCTCTAGCTCTTTAATAAACAAGCCTTTGCCGCCAATTTGCGCCAATGGGGTAGCGAGCATTTGGTCGCCGGTGGTGGTCATGCCTAGGATTTCAATTTGGCTTTGCGGATACAGCGTTTGCAGTTGCGCTTGAATATGTTTTGCTTGCCACATCGCCAGCGCACTTTCACGACTGGCAATGACTAATTTTGCGGGAGGCTGGGTCATGTTGCACACAAATTAAAGAAAGCCGAGATTTTAACATAAGCCGTTTAAGCACTCAGTTTCAGGGCTAGTTTTTGGGCGGCTGACAAGTGCGCGGCGAATTAGCGAAAATGCGGTTTTGCTTTATACTCATGCCTGTTTAATGACAATCAAGAGAATTGAAATCAATTATGTCGCTGAATAATGCTGCAAATAAATGGTCAGGAAGATTTTCCGAACCGGTCGCCGAGTTAGTCAAACACTACACCGCCTCGATTAACTTCGATTATCAGCTGGCTGAGTTCGATATTATGGGCTCTTTGGCGCACGCCAAGATGTTGGCGCAACAGCAAATTATTTCGCCACAAGATTACGCCAATATTCAACGTGGCCTGAAAGAAATTTTGGCTGATATCCAAGCCGGCAAGTTTGATTGGCAAGTCGATTTGGAAGATGTGCATCTGAATATAGAACGTCGCTTGACCGAGAAAATCGGCGATGCTGGTAAGCGCCTGCATACCGGCCGCAGCAGAAATGATCAGGTGGCGACCGATGTGCGCTTGTGGTTGCGCAGTGTGATTGATGCGGTGAATGAAAAAATATTTAACTTGCAAAGCGTGTTGCTAGATTTGGCTGAGCAAAATGTGCATACCATTATGCCCGGCTTTACCCACCTACAAGTGGCGCAACCGGTGACTTTTGGCCACCATCTGATGGCGTATTACGAAATGTTGCAGCGCGATGCCGGCCGCTTTGCCGATGTGCGCAAGCGCTTAAACTTTTTGCCCTTAGGCGCAGCCGCTTTAGCTGGCACCAGCTATCCTATCGATAGAGAAATGGTGGCTAAAGAATTAGGTTTTGATGGGGTGTGTAGCAATTCGCTAGATGCCGTTTCAGATCGTGATTTCGCCATAGAATTTAGCGCTGCTGCCGCTTTGTTAATGACCCATCTGTCGCGCTTATCGGAAGAATTGATTATTTGGTCTAGCCCACGCTTTGCTTTTGTCGATATCGCCGATCGTTTCTGCACTGGCTCTTCCATCATGCCGCAGAAAAAAAATCCCGATGTACCAGAATTGGTGCGTGGTAAGACCGGCCGCATCAATGGCCATTTGGTGGCTTTATTAACGCTGATGAAGGCGCAGCCACTGGCGTATAACAAAGACAATCAAGAAGACAAAGAACCGCTGTTTGATACCGCCCACACCTTGCTCACCACCTTAGAGATTTATGCCGATATGTTGCGCCCAGAAGTGGTTGAAAACGGCAAAGTCGTCAAAAGCGGCTTGAAAGTGATGCAGGACAATATGCGTGTAGCGGTATTACAGGGCTTTGCCACCGCCACCGATTTGGCAGATTACTTGGTTAAAAAAGGCTTGCCGTTCAGAGATGCGCACGAAGTAGTGGCGCTTGCGGTGCGTTATGCCGTGGATAAAGACTGCGATTTGGCTGAGTTAAGCCTGGCTGAATTACAGAAATTTAGCGCGCAGATTGAGCAAGACGTGTTTCAAGTGCTGTCATTAGAAGGCTCGATTGCCAGCCGCGCACATATTGGCGGCACCGCCCCTAGCCAAGTCCAAGCGGCCATTGCCAAGGCAAGAAAAGCGCGATAAGCAGTCAGCTTTACCCAGTCGGCCGGCAGTCTAGTCGGCTGGCTGCATAAATAGCTGCAGTAAATCATTTAAAAAACGTTGTCCCAACAAAGTCGGTTGCAACACCATTTTTTTCTGTTCGTCCAATTCTAGCTTGAGCAATTGTTTTTTCTCGGCTAGTCGTATGGCTTGAGATAAATGGCTGATAGGCAAGCCACAACGCTGTTCAAATAAAGCCAAATCAAAGCCATCAATTAAGCGCAGCGCGTTCATCATAAATTCAAAAGGCAAATCGTCAATGCGCCATTCAGCGTATATCGCTGAGCCTAGGCTAGCATGTTGTAGATATTGCTTGGGGTGCTTATGGCGGCTTTGGCGAATAATCTTATCGTGCATACTTAGCTTGCTATGTGCCCCCGCCCCTATGCCCAAATAATCACCAAAGGTCCAGTAATTCAGATTGTGGCGGCACGCTTGATTAGCTTGCGCAAAGGCCGAGGTCTCGTAATGCTGATAGCCATGTTGTTGTAACAAGTCCTCTATCGCTTGTTGCATTTCTGCGCTGCTGTCGTCATCTGGAATAGCCGGTGGGTTGCGATGAAAGGGCGTATTCGGTTCTAGCGTCAGATGATAAAAAGAATAATGCTGCGCCTTGAGCTTAAGCGCCGTTTGCGCGTCTTGCAGCGCCTCAGCCAGCGTCTGTTGTGGCAAGCCATACATCAAATCAAGATTGACCCGCTGGAATAAGCTGAGCGCTAATTCGGCTGCTGCCAGCGCCTGTTGCGGGTCGTGTATTCTGCCTAGCGCTTGCAGATGGTGGGCATTAAAACTTTGTATACCGAGTGAAATACGATTCACCCCAGCCTCACGATAACCTTTAAAATTCGCTACATCGACCGTGCCGGGATTGGCTTCTAAGGTGATTTCAGCGTCATATTCCAAGGGCGTCAACATGCGCACCGCGCTTAAAATCTTATCTATCGCGGCAGCGGAAAAAAGACTAGGCGTGCCACCACCGAAAAACACCGAGCTAATTTTTCTACCCCATATCAGCGGTGTAGATTGCTCTAAATCAGCAATCAAGGCGGCCACATATTCATCTTCAGGAATGGTTTGTTTCAACTCGTGCGAATTGAAATCACAATAAGGACATTTGCGCACGCACCAAGGAATATGAATATACAGCGCCAGCGGTGGTGGATTGCTTAAACCGCTCAGAGTTTTATCACCGATTAATGGCGCGTCTGGGTTAATCGGCGCGCTTTCCCCAGCAGGGTGGCCAATAGGAATAATGGGTATCATTGTTTGGCAGGATTGGGTTCAGATTGATTAGGCCCAGATTGACTAGTATCAGCTGAGTTAGGGTTAGATGAATAGGGATTAATCAGCTCATCGACCATATGATGCAAAGCATCGCGCATCTGCTGTTCTGATACTTCCATCAAAAGACCATCTTCTAAAGCGTCTTGTGCAAGCTGTTTAAGCTCATCAAAATTTTCTGCCATCACTTTCACTTTTTCGGTACACGCCACTACACTGCCGTCATCGCGCAACCATTTAGGCCAAGATTTTTTACTCGATTTAGTCATCGCTGAGTCGCTCCAATTTCTGTATCAAACGCGTCATCGCATGGCCACGATGACTAATTCTGCTTTTGATTTCCAGGGCAAGTTGCGCTACCGATTTGCCGGTGATGGCGTCTTGGAACAGCGGATCATAACCAAACCCGCCATCGCCAAGTGGCGCTTGCAGAATCTCACCGCGCCATACACCATCGGCAATAATCGGTTGCGGGTCAAGCGCATGTCTGACCAGCACCATGACGCAATAGAAATGCGCTTGTCTATGGGTGATGCCCTGCATCAGGCGTAATAATTTTTCATTATTGCGTGCATCTGATTTGGCTTGTGTCGCATTCTCACAGGCAAAGCGGGCAGACAGCACGCCAGGTGCGCCATTTAAAGCATCGACACATAAGCCAGAGTCATCTGCCAAGGCGGGTAAGCCGGTTAACTGACTGGCGTGGCGCGCTTTGGCTAGCGCATTTTCTATAAAGGTCGCATACGGCTCATCTGCTTCTGGCAAGTTAAACTCGGCTTGTGGCCTAACGCTGATGCCCAAAGGGCTAAGCAAATGATTTAGCTCTTTTAGCTTGCCGGCGTTGTTGGAAGCCAAGACTAATTCTTTAAAAGGCAATTTCATGCTGCTTCCAGTGCGGCTTTTTGCAGTTGCGTTAATTGGCTGATGCCGTGTTGAGCCAAGCTGAGTAGCGCGCTCATTTCGGCTTGCGAAAAAGGCTCGCCCTCCGCGGTCCCTTGAATCTCAACAAAACCACCACTGCCGGTCATTACGATATTCATATCGGTATCGCAGGCAGAATCTTCTAAATAATCCAAATCCAATACCGGCTGGCCTTGATAGATGCCGACAGAAATCGCTGCCACTGCGTCTTTTATCGGGTTTTGCTGTAGCCGCCCATCGCTCATCAAGCGTTGTATGGCGTCTTGCAACGCTACATACGCGCCAGTAATGCTGGCTGTGCGGGTGCCGCCGTCCGCCTGAATCACATCACAGTCAAGCACGATGCTGCGTTCGCCCAAGGCAGTTAAATCGATAATGGCGCGCAAACTGCGCCCTATCAGGCGTTGAATTTCTTGCGTTCTGCCGGATTGTTTGCCTTTGCTGGCTTCCCTATCCATGCGCGTGCCAGTAGAGCGCGGCAGCATACCGTATTCTGCAGTCACCCAGCCGGAACCCTGGCCTTTTAAAAATGACGGCACTTTTTCTTCCACGCTGGCGGTGCACAGCACATGGGTATCACCAAATTTCACCAGTACGCTGCCCTCACCGTGTTTGGTGTAGTGGCGGATAATTTCTACCTGTCTTAATTGATCTGGCGCTCTGCCACTTGGTCTGAATGAAGCAAGCTCGCTCATAGTTTCCTCACGCAAAAATTTGCCTTACAAAATGGGTTAATTGATTCACTCGCTATTATAGCGGTCAGCTATGTTGATGTCCCAAAGGCTTGCCGGATTTGATAAGATGACTGTTTTCAATCAAATAGCAAAAAACGATGACTATTTTCAGCATGACTGGCTATGCTAGCCTGCAAATCCCCAGCGATTTAGGACAATTAAATCTCGAGTTACGCTCGGTCAATCATCGATTTTTTGAACTACAAGTCAAAGCCGATGAGCTGTTGCGGGGTTATGAGCCTTGGATACGCGAGCTATGCGCCAGCAAAATTCAACGCGGCAAAATAGAGTGCAAGCTGTCTTTGCACCGACAGACGCAAGCACAAGGGCAAGCACAACTGGATCAGGCAGCGCTGCAGCAGTTATTGCAATTGCAACAACAGGTATTACAAGCGGCGCCGCAAAGTGGCACGCTAAGCGTTAAAGAAATCCTTGCTTGGCCGGGCGTCATGCCAGAATCGCCCAGTGATTTGGCCGCTATTGAGCCTATTGTGAAAACTGGCTTGCAACAGTTGCTCAGCGATTTCTTGGCCTACCGAGCGCGCGAGGGAGAAAAATTAGCCAGCTTTATGCGACAAAAAAATCAGCATATGCAGCATCAGCTCTCGCACTTGCCAGCCTTGCTGAGCAGCGCGATGCAGGCCTATCAGGCAAAGCTGCAAGCAAAATTGCAAGAGGCAGTTGGGCAAGTGGACGGCGATAGACTGCAACAAGAAATCGCCTATTTTGCCCAACGGGTAGATGTGGAAGAAGAAATTTCTCGTTTGCAGGTGCATTGTGCAGAGTTGGACAATATCTTTAACAAGGGCGGCCCGGTGGGCAAGCAACTGGATTTCTTAATGCAAGAATTTAATCGTGAAGCGAATACCTTGGCGTCAAAATCGATTAGCAATGAAATTACCCAAATTGCTTTATCACTTAAAGTCACCATAGAACAAATGCGCGAACAAGTGCAAAACATCGAATAAATGGAACATTCAATGCAGGGAAATTTATTTATTATTACTGCCCCATCGGGGGCGGGCAAAACCAGTCTAGTCAAAGCCATGTTGCAACAGGATAGGCAGCTGAGCTTATCGATTTCGCATACCACCAGAGCCCCCAGACCGGGCGAAACCGATGGTTGCGAATATTACTTTATTGACGCCGCCAGCTTTGCCGAAAAGCTGCAACAACAAGATTTTTTGGAGTCAGCAGAAGTGCATGGCGCACAATATGGCACTTCCAAAACGCAGGTCTATCAATCTTTGCAGCAAGGCATAGACGTGATTTTGGAAATTGATTGGCAGGGCGCGCAGCAAATTAAAAAAATCTATCCTGCCGCCATCTCGATTTTTATTTTGCCGCCCTCTATGCATGAGTTAGAACAACGTTTGCGGCGCCGTGGTCAAGATAGCGAAGCGGTGATTATGCGCAGATTGGCGGGCGCCAAAGAAGAGATGCGTCACGTGGCCGAGTTCGATTATGTTACAATTAACCATATTTTTGAGGTGGCGTTGCAAGATTTACTAGCAATCGTTAGAACACAACGTTTGCGTTCAGCCTTACAGTTACAACGACAAGCTGAACTGTTGCAACAACTCATCTAATTCCCTCGCCTTTTAATAGGCACATTCATTTAAAAAATTTTTGGAGATTGAGCATGGCTAGAATCACTGTTGACGATTGTTTAGAAAGAGTCCCTAACCGCTTTGAGTTGACCCTAGTGGGCGCCTACCGCGCACGCCAGTTGGCCAATGGTTCTGAGCCATTAGTCAGCACCCACGGCAGTCGCGATAAGCCGACAGTCATTGCTTTAAGAGAAATTGCTGCCGGTAAAGTCGGCGTAGAAATGCTTAATCGCGGTTACGCGTAAATGCAGGGTTGGGGCACGCGCGTATGTCAGTCGCCCATACACAAGGCTTAAGCAAGCGCAAAGCCGCTGCCCCATTACCTCCTCTGTTGCCGGTTGATCAACCGGATTCATTGCTTAGCATCAAGCTAAGCCAATACCTAAAAAACAAAGATATTCAAGCCATATGGGCTGCCTATCGCTTTAGTGAGCAGGCGCATCAGGGGCAAATGCGTAAAAGCGGTGAGCCGTATATCACTCACCCAGTCTCGGTGGCCTGCTTATTGGCAGATTTACACCTAGATGTGCCGACCATTATTGCTGCCTTGCTGCATGATGTGGTGGAAGACACCAAAATTACCAAACAAGAAGTATCCGCACAGTTTGGTGAGCAAGTGGCAGAGTTGGTCGATGGACTTTCCAAGCTAGATAAGATCGAGTTCCAAAGCGCCACCGAAGCACAAGCAGAAAACTTCCGCAAAATGCTATTGGCCATGTCGCAAGATGTGCGGGTGATTTTGGTCAAATTGGCAGACCGCTTGCACAATATGCAAACGCTAGATGTGATGAAGCCTGAAAAGCGCAGACGCATTGCCAAAGAGACTTTAGAAATTTATGCACCGATTGCTAATCGACTTGGCTTAAATGCCATTTATCAAGAGCTAGAAGATTTAAGTTTTAAAAACTATTACCCCTATCGTTTTCGCATCTTAAATAAAGCCGTGCTGGCTGCGCGTGGCAATCGCAAAGAAGTGGTCAGCAAAGTGCTAGATGAAATTCGTCAGCGCCTTAAACAAATGAATGTTATCGCCGAGGTGACTGGGCGCGAAAAACACTTGTTTAGCGTTTATCACAAGATGATAGAAAAGGGCCTAGATTTTTCTCAAATTTACGATATCTATGGCTTTCGCGTAATCGTTAAAGATTTGCCTACTTGCTATCTCGCGCTCGGGGTATTGCATAGTTTGTATAAGCCTATCCCAGGCAAGTTCAAAGACTATATTGCCATTCCCAAAGCCAATGGCTATCAATCTTTGCATACCACCTTATTCGGTCCTTTTGGTACGCCGATTGAAGTGCAAATTCGCAGTCAAGAAATGCATAACGTTGCCGAGGCCGGTGTGGCAGCGCATTGGCTATATAAAACCAGCGATACGCATTTAACCAATCTGCAACAGCAAACGCATCAGTGGCTACAACGCTTATTGGAAATTCAATCTGAGTCAGCCGATTCTATGGAATTTTTAGAGCACCTCAAGGTGGATTTATTCCCTGATGAAGTGTATGTGTTTACCCCCAAAGGCAAGATTCTTGCCTTGCCCAAAGGCGCTACCGCAGTGGATTTTGCCTATGCCGTGCATACCGATATCGGCAATCGTTGTGTGGCGGTGAAAATCAATCAAGAGCTGGCACCGCTGCGCACTGAGTTAAGAAACGGCGACAATGTAGAAATTATCACCGCTGCGCACGCTCACCCCAATCCTATGTGGTTGAATTATGTGGTGTCAGGCAAAGCCAGAGCGCATATACGCCATTTCTTAAAATCCATACAATCCAAAGAGTCTGCCCAGTTGGGTGAGCGCTTGTTAAATCAAGCCTTACGCGCTTTGCATGCCGACCAAAGTCAAATCAGCAATGCGCATTGGCAAAAATTGTTGAAAGACTATGGGCAAAAAGATAAGCACGAAATTCTCACCGATATCGGCTTGGGAAAACGGCTTAATGTGATGGTGGCGCATCAGTTATTAGCGCACGCCGGAGTTGCCTCGGATAAACAGCTCAACCCGCAACTCAAACAACTAGACACCATCACTATACGCGGCACCGAAGGCATGGCGGTGCAATTAGCCCACTGTTGTCGGCCTATTCCGGGTGATCCGATTTTAGGTTTTATCAATAAAGATAAGGGGCTGGTGATTCATACCCACGATTGTCCGGCCATACGAAAATTCCGTTTAGACCCGGATAAATGGCTAGACGTGGAATGGGACCCAGAAACTAAACGGCTATTTAAAGTCAATCTTAAGATGGTGGCAGCGGATCAGCGCGGGGTGTTGGCAAAAATTGCTGCCGTCATCGCTGAAGCCGGCTCCAATATTGACAACATCAGTATGGAAGAGTCTGAGAACAGCACTTACACCAATATATTATTTACTGTGCAAGTAGAAAATCGCTTGCATTTAGCTGAGCTAATGCGACGTTTAAGAAAACTTCCAGACTTAGTCAGAATCAATCGTGTTAAGGGCACCACACAAGAGCAGCGTGTCCAATAAAGTAGAGGGCAATATGACAAAACAAATTATTCAAACCCAACAAGCACCGCAGGCGATAGGCACTTATTCACAGGCGGTCAAGGTCGGCAACACGGTGTATCTATCCGGCCAAATTGGTTTGCAGCCAGACACTATGCAGTTGGTCGATGGCATAGAGGCACAAATCCATCAAGTGTTTCGCAATCTAAGCGCAGTGGCACAAGCCAGCGGCGCGACGCTGAATGATGTGGTCAAGATCAATATTTTCTTGACCGATTTAGCGCATTTCACTTTAGTCAATTCCATTATGGCCGAGTATTTTAGCCAGCCCTATCCTGCCCGCGCTGCGGTGGGGGTAGCCAGCCTGCCAAGAGGCGCTTTGGTGGAGGCTGATGGCGTTATTGCAATACAAGAGTAGCGTTTAGCTTGAGTAAACTGGCTGAATTTGCGGAAATCCCCAAACAGGTTTTAGGCCGATTCAATAAGCTCGGCATCAGCACGCTGAATCAGCTGATATTTCATTTCCCTTTGCGTTATCTAGATGAAACCAAGGTGATCTCTATCGCCGAGTTGCGCTTGGGTGAGACCGCGCAGGTGGAAGCCGAAGTGGTATTGGCCGAGGTCATGTATAAACCCAGAAAAGCCTTAGTAGTCAAAGTCGCTGATCCCAGTGGCGAGATGTTTGTGCGCTTAATCAATTTCTATCCCAGCCAATTACAACAGTTACAAGTGGGGGCTAGGTTGAGAATTTTGGGCGAAGTGCGCGCCGGCTTTTTTGGCTATGAAATGGTGCACCCGCAACTGCGCAACGCCAATACCGCCACCATCAAAACTAGCTTAACCCCTATCTATCCGACCACCGCCGGGCTGTCGCAATACACCATTGCCAAGTGGGTAGATTGGGCTTTGCAGCGCGCGGATTTAAGTGAATTTTTACCCGCTAGTTATTACCCTGCTGGCATGATGAGTTTTCGCGACAGCATGTTGACCATACACCATCCTGCGCAAAGCGTTGCTTTAGAGGCGCTGGAAACGCGTAGCCATGCGGCTTGGTTGCGGCTGGCCTATGACGAGTTATTGGCACAACAACTCTCCATGCGGCGCCACTATTTAACTCGACATCAATTGCGCGCCCCTAGTATCCGCTCAGATGGTGCGCTTATCCAACAATTTATCCAGCAGCTGCCGTTTCAATTGACGCCAGCGCAACATAAAGTAGTACAAGAAATCACTGCCGATATGCAGCAAAGCTTTCCCATGAATCGTCTTTTGCAAGGTGATGTGGGTAGCGGAAAAACGGTGGTGGCCACCATCGCTGCTTTGCAAGCCATTGCCTGCGGCTTTCAAGTAGCATTGATGGCGCCGACGGAAATATTGGCAGAACAACATTACAAAAAAACTAGTGACTGGTTTGCTGCCTTAAATTTGCCATGTGTACTGTTGTTAGGTAGCCAAAGCAAAAAACAAAAACAGCAATATTATGACGCTATCGCCAGTGGCCAAGCGCATTTAGCCATAGGCACTCATGCGCTGATTCAACAACAGCTTAGCTTTCAGCGTTTAGGCTTGGTGATAGTAGATGAGCAACATCGTTTTGGGGTCGAGCAACGTCTTTTATTAAAACAAAAAGCCAACTTAGCTGGTCAGTTGCCACATCAATTGATGATGTCCGCCACCCCTATCCCAAGAACTTTATCCATGAGTTATTTTGCCGATTTAGATGTATCGGTGATTGATGGCTTGCCACCCGGCAGAACTCCAGTTCTGACCAAACTAGTCAAACAAGATAGACGCGAGCAAGTCATCCAGTTAATCGAAAAAGCCTGTCTGGCTGGCCGTCAAGTGTATTGGGTATGTCCGCTGATTGAGGAATCAGAAGCATTGCAGTTAAAAACGGCATTAGAAACCTACGATATCTTGGTGGCCGAGTTTCCCAAGCTCAAAGTCGGCTTGGTGCATGGCAAATTGAAATCCGCAGACAAGCAAGCGGTGATGCAAGCGTTCTATCAAAATCAAATTCAGGTGTTAGTATGCACCACCGTGATAGAAGTTGGTGTCGATGTCGCCAATGCCACCATTATGGTGATAGAGCACGCGGAGAGAATGGGCTTGAGTCAGTTGCATCAGTTGCGCGGCCGCGTTGGCAGAGGGGCAGAAAAAAGCACCTGTATCTTGTTATATCAAGATCCTTTAGGCCAGATGGCTAGGGCAAGATTAAAAGTCATCTATCAATACACCGACGGCTTTAAGATTGCCGAAGAAGATTTACGCTTGCGTGGCCCAGGAGAATTCTTGGGCACTAGGCAAAGTGGCGAGGCCATGCTAAAAGTCGCCGACTTAGAGCGCCATCAAGCCATGTTGAGCGTGGCGCAACAACAGGCTGATCTGGTACTAAAACAACACGCACACGGGGCGCAACAGCATATCTTGCGCTGGTTAGGCACTTTGCAAGATTTGGCCACGGTTTGATGAATAGAAGAATGCAGCATCTTGAAGGTATTTAAACATCACTTTTATGCCCGCGCTGGTTGGATACAGCGACCCATCGCCGCCCATGCCATGCATACATGGCTATTAGAGCCAGCTTCACTGACCCAGCGTTTGCACAGTTTAGGTCAGGGGTTTTATGTGCAGCAGTTATTGCAGGGCAAGCGTAAAGCCAATTATGATGAGGCGATGGTGCTGGGAATTAATCCACGCGACGAAGTTTTTTTACGCGAGGTATTGTTATATTGTGGCGACCAACCGGTAGTATTTGCGCATAGCATTACTGCCATGGCCTCATTGCGGCATGGCTGGAAAAACTTATTGCGCCTAGGCAACCAGTCTTTAGGCAGCATGTTATTTAGCAACCCCAAAGTACATCGTACCCCGTTTCAATTTAAAAAATTGCATAGCCATCATCCCTTAACGCGCCGATTGCATCAGCTTGCTTGCCACCATCAGGCCATACAATTAGGCCAGTCGCCGCTATGGGCAAGACGTTCGCAATTCTTTTTACAGCAAAATCAGCACCCGATTATGGTGACAGAAGTGTTTTTGCCTAATTTATTTACACTCAGCGCGAGGAAATAGCCATGCAGACTTGGCCAGCAAGCCTCTCACCTTATATACGCCTGATGCGACTAGATAAGCCTATCGGTATCTTTCTGTTGCTATGGCCTACTTTGTGGGCGCTGTTGCTAGCCAGTGGCGGTTGGCCTAGCGCTAAGCTAGTCAGCATCTTTGTGCTAGGCACTGTATTAATGCGCTCTGCCGGCTGTGTGTTGAACGATATCGCGGATAGGCATTTTGATGGCGCGGTGCAACGCACCAAAGATAGACCTTTGGTTAATCAACAAGTCACCCTGTTTAAGGCCTATGTATTGGCCGCCATCCTCAGTGTGATCGCCTTCTTGCTGGTGTTGCAATTAAATCGATTAGCTATCTTGTTAGCTTTTCCTGCACTATTTCTAGCCATCAGTTATCCCTACCTAAAGCGCTTCTTTGGCTATCCACAAGCTTATTTAGGCATCGCCTTTGGTTTTGGTATTCCTATGGCCTTCGCTGCGGTACAAAATCAAATCCCTACGCTTGCTTGGTGGATGTTGCTGGCCAATATATTTTGGGCTTTGGCTTATGATTCAGCCTATGCCATGGTAGATAGAGCTGATGACCTAAAAATTGGCATACGCTCGTCGGCCATTAGTTTTGGACGCTTTGATGTCGCCTTGATTATGCTTTGTTATGCCCTATTTATTCTGATTATGGCCTGGGTTGGCTATATCGCTAAACTCAACGGGTACTATTTTACCGGCCTAGTGGCGGCGGCTTTAGTCTGTGTGTATCACTATCAGCTGATTAAAACACGTCAGCCACAAGCTTGTTTTAAAGCGTTTTTGCATAATAATTGGCTGGGATTCATGGTATTCCTGGCGATATTGCTCAGTGTTGGCTGAGCGCTTGCTAGCCTGCAGATAAATTAATTTGCCTATAAAGCGCTAAATCCGTTTGACAATTGCTTGTTGCCTATCTTAAAATCCCGCCTCTTAAATTTTTTGTAATATTGGCTAGAGCAATGAAAACCTTT
>CAYNLW010000028.1:0-16664 GCA_964398195.1 uncultured Methylophilaceae bacterium
AGCTTTACGCATAAAAAACTAAATTCTCCATTAAGGACAGTATGTATATCATTGCCATCGGCTGGTTATATGTCACATTTATCATGGCCATCAGCGAAACCAGCGTGGTAGCAGGCGTAATGACCTTTGTATTTTATGGCCTACTGCCCTGTAGCCTATTGCTATGGATACTGGGCAGCAAACGGCGCCGTTCAGTCAAACAAGGTCTTGCTCAACCAGACCGACGCGATCCCCAAGCCGATTAAACTCACTTGCGCCAAGGTGGCTTTTAACTCGGTGCGCTTATGCAAACCGGGGATTAAATCTGCCACCGCCACATACAGCATGCTGGCCGCCGCCAAGCCCAATATAGTGGGCACCCAAGTATTCACTTGCTGCAGGGCAAAATAGGCCAGCACCCCGCCCACCACAGTCGCCAAACTAGAATATAAATTAAATAACAAAGCCTGTTTTCGGCTATAGCCGGAATGCAACAGAATCAAAAAATCACCCACTTCTTGCGGAATTTCATGCGCGATAATGGCGAACGCGGTCACAAAGCCCAAGCGCTGGTCCAGCATAAACGCGGCGGCGATTAAGATGCCATCGACAAAATTATGAAAGGTATCACCAAACATAATCATCATGCCGCTACGGCCGTGGTCATGGCCTTGATGCTGGGCGTGTTGATGACTGTGCGAATGAGTCGCTGGGGCAAAACGATATTTGCTGCTTAAAGGTTTATCTTGTTGGCTACATTCTTGCTCGCTATGCGGCGCATGCGCTTCGCAATGGTCGCCATGACAGTGGCGCCATAACACCAACTTTTCTAGGATAAAAAATAGCAAGATGCCGATTAACACCGTGCTGGCCATAGACTCGGCAGAACTAGCCAGCTCAAAAGCGTGCGGCAAAATTTCTAAGAACACCGCTCCCAACATGGCGCCTATGGCATAGCTGACCAGCACTGGAATCCAATGCGCTTGGGTATTCAGCGCGAATAAAGCGGCGCACAACACACTTAAAGTGCCGCCCACTAGGCTGACTAGCAAAATATTTGTGAGCGGGGAATCCAGCATGGGCGACATCGATGATTGATCCTGTATTTGAGCGGACGATTGAAAAACTGCGACATTATAAACGAAGCAGGCCTAGCATTATTCATCTATCCAAATGAATGTCGCCATGCGGCCGCACTGCTGGTCGCGGCGATAAGAGAAAAAACGTTGTGGGTCGCTAAAAGTGCAATACTCGCCACCGTCAATCTGGCTTAGCCCTAGCGCCTGCAGACGCATGCGCGCCAAATGATATAAATCGCATAAGTACTTATCGCCATCTGGCAAAAATGCCTGTGCCGCAGCTGGGTCGTATTGCATAAAAGCCTGCCTGACCTCCTCGCCCACTTGAAACGCCTGTGGCCCTATGGCTGGACCTAACCAAGCCATTAATTGTGCGGCAGGCAGCTGCATAGCATGCACAGTGGCTTCTAAAATACCCTGCGCCAAGCCGCGCCAACCAGCGTGTGCAGCCGCGACTGCCGAGCCAGCGCGGTCGCACAATAATACTGGCAAACAGTCTGCCGTCATTACCACGCATACCTGCTGTGACAAGCTTGCCACACAAGCATCTGCCTGCAGATCTGGCTGGTAATACGCTGCTTGCTGCACGGTCGCGCTATGGGTTTGTGTTAGCCATAGTGGCTGATTGGGTAAATACTTCAACAAGCGCTGGCGATTGCTTTGCACCGCCGCGCTTTGGTCGCCCACATGCGTGCCTAAATTCATCGTATCAAACGGCGGCTGACTGACACCGCCTAGGCGCGTGGTCTGCAAGGCTTTGACCCTTGGCGGTGCAGGCCAATTTGGCACAATAAAATCTTGTCCAACGGGCTCGCTAGCGGAATGGCTAGGCGCATGGGCTGGACTAGTGGCTAGACTATTCGACATGCTCATCATCACCTTCATCAGCCACTTCATCATCGTCGTCATCTAGCCAGTCGTCCTCATCAGCCTCATACCATTGCGCCTCATCGTCGTGCATGTCTAACTCAAAAGCCGCCGCCTGCAAGCTTTGTTCTTGCCGCATCAAATCCAACAACTGCTTCATATCGTCAGCGAGCTCGATTTGCCATTCCATAGGCTGTTGCGTTACTGGATGTAGCAAGCCTAATTTAATCGCATGCAAAGCCTGACGGGGAAATTGTTGCACTTGTTGCGCCAACTCAGCCGACATCAAACGCATAGGCACGATGCCACGGTAGCCATATAGCGCGTCGCCCACGATAGGCGCTTTAAGATATTGCATATGCACACGAATCTGATGGGTACGGCCAGTTTGCAACATACAGCGCAGATAGGTATGCACGCCAAATCTTTCCAGCACCTCATAATGCGTGACTGCTGGCTTGCCCATGCGGTTCACCGCCATGCGCGTGCGTTGCGTGGGGTGGCGACCTATAGGCTGATCCACCATACCATTGCGCCAAATCTGTCCCCACACGATAGTGCGATATTCGCGCTTGACGGTTCTGGCCTGTAACTGACGCACCAAGTCGGTTTGCGCTGGCAAGGTTTTAGCCACCACCAACAAACCGCTAGTATCTTTATCCAAGCGATGCACAATGCCCGCACGCGGAATTTGCTGCAGTTCAGGCGCATGATGCAATAAGCCATTCAACAGCGTGCCGCTCCAGTTGCCGGCAGCAGGATGCACCACCATGCCAGCTGGCTTATTAATCACCAAAATCGCCTCATCTTCATACACGATATTCAGCGCGATTGCCTCAGCAGCAAAAGCATTCTGTTGCGGATTCGCCTGCACCTGCACCGCCACCTGATCACCTAACCACACTTTGCTTTTGGCGCTAGCCAGCGCACCATTTAACAGCACATGCTCAGCCTTAATCCAAGCCTGCAAACGCGAGCGCGAATGCTCCGGCAGCAAGCCCTGCAAAGCCTGATCCAAGCGCATGCCGCTATATTGTTGGGGGATAGTCAGAATAATAGGTTGGGAATTGCTCATCGGTTATAATTCAAATCTTTAGGGTTGTACGGTTAACAGGCTATGGCAGCAAATCTGCCGCCATCAAGATAGTAGAAAGACGAAACAGATGAGATACAGTTTAGCTTTTTTTGTGCTGCTTTGGCTGAGTGGATGCAGTATTTTTGGCGCACCCACCGAGTTGGACGAAACTAAAAACTGGAATGCCGACCGCATTTATAATCAGGCTGCGCAAAAAGTTAGAGATAGAGATTTTGATAAGGCATTGAAATATTTCAGAATTATTGAAGCTCGCTACCCTCACGGCAAATACGCTACGCAATCTCAGCTAGAAACCGCTTATGTTTACTACAAGAAAAATGACCCCGGCTCATGTATCGCCGCCGCCGAGCGCTTCATCAAATTGCACCCTAATCACCCCAACGTCGATTACGCCTATTACATTCGCGGCCTAGCCAGCTTCAAAGAACGCACCATCGTTGAAAAAGCCACGCAACAAGAGGTCAACGACCGCGACCCAAGAACCATGAACAACTCTTTCCAAGCCCTAAAAGAGCTGGTAACGCGCTTCCCGGATAGCAAATATGCCAAAGATGCCGCACTGCGCATGACCTACCTAGTAAACGCCCTAGCCGGCCACGAAATGCACGTCGCCCGCTACTACATGAAGCGCGGCGCCTATCTAGCTGCCGTCAACCGTTGCAAATACGTTTTAGAAAACTACCCCGACTCTAACAGCAACGAAGAAGCCCTAGTTGTCATGATTAGCGCCTACGACAACATCGGCATGCAAGACCTAAAAGAAGACGCCATGCGGGTACTCAAAGCCAACTACCCACAAAGCGCCTTCCTAGACAAAGACTACAAACAAGACAAACGCGACTGGTGGCGGTTCTGGGATAGCCTGTAATCCACAACCCCACCCCATCATACTGCGCGCAGTCGCCCTACATTCCCCTCTGCGGAGGGGCTGGCACGTATGTGCCCGGGGTGGTCGCGCCGACAGGCGCATAAAACAGATAGGCGGCTTGCGCCGCAACCACCCCCACGCGACAAGCGCGCTCCCCTCCGCAGAGTGGAATTAAAACCAAAAGCCCCAACCCCGTCATACTGCGCGCAGTCGCAGAATCCAGGACAAAACCAATAAGGTATTTTTTCCTTATTTAATGCCAACGCCACTGGATACCGACTTTCGTCGGTATGACGGAGAATGGGGGCATGAATAAAAAAAGAGAGCCTAGGCTCTCTTTTTTTTATGTAATCCGCAGTTGGATTAGAAATGCTTGTAGTGTTTTTTTAGTTGTTTGGTGACTTCCCATTGCGATTTTAGGCCGCGTGGGAATTCTACGTAGTCGCCAGCGCGGATGACTACTGTTTCGCCGCCGGCTGGGGTAACGTGGATTTCGCCTTCTAGTACATAGGCTTTTTCTGTCATATCAAAATCCAAAGGGAATTTTGAGGGTGGGCAGTCCCAGATATTCCAGCTGGATACGCCTAGCTCTTCTAGTTTCTCTTTGCTTGGATTGTGGTCGATGATAATTTGCGTCATGCTTTTTCCTCTATTGGTTAAATCAATACTGATGCCGAATTGGGCAGCTTGATTACAAAAAAAAAACTGCTAGTGCAGTTATAGATGGGATAGCGTTTAGGCTGGCTATCCGGTTAAAAATTTGGCGGAAGAGGTGAGATTCGAACTCACGGAGGGCGTGAACCCTCGACAGTTTTCAAGACTGTTGCATTAAACCGCTCTGCCACTCTTCCAAAGATTAATTCACTAACGCGAGCTAAATGCCAATCGCGAAAGCGCGGCATTATAGCATCAAATTAATCATCTGCTATATCTGAGCCGGGAAAAAGCACCTCGGTGTAGCCAAACTGGCGCATATCGCGGATGCGCATGGGATACAAGATGCCGTCTAGATGATCACATTCGTGTTGCACCACGCGGGCGTGGAAACCGGAAACTAATCTATCTATGGGCTGACCCAAAGGGTCGAAGCCGGTGTAGTGCAGACGGGTATAACGCGGCACGATACCGCGCATTCCGGGCACCGATAGGCAGCCTTCCCAGCCGTCTTCCATGTGCTCGCCCACGGGCTTTAATACGGGGTTAATCAAGATGGTATAAGGCACTTGTTCTGCGTCTGGATAGCGCGGGTTGGCGCCTACGCCAAAAATCACCACCCTTAGACTGACGCCTATCTGTGGCGCGGCGATACCGGCGCCATTCATATGCGCCATGGTGTCTTGCATATCTTGTATCAGACTATGCAATTCAGGCGTATCAAACTGTTGCACTGGCTGCGCCACTTGCAATAACAGCGGGTCGCCCATGCGTAAAACTGGTCTAATCGCCATGCAATATCACCACCTGTTCAATCATGCTACAAATTTTGCCTATGGTTTGCTGCAAGGTTTTGCCCATATCTTCATAGCTAACTTGGTGTTTGCTATCTCCCCTACCCGCCGCATGGTTAGCCACTGGGCATAGCGCGGCATAACGGATATCCAATTCCCGAGCCAGCGCGCATTCCGGCATACCGGTCATGCCCACGATAGTGGCGCCATCACGCTCTAGTCTATTGATTTCGGCGGCAGTTTCTAGTCTTGGTCCTTGCATGGCAGCATACACCCCACCATTGACCAAAGGCAGATTGACGCGCTGCGCTGCCTGAATGCAGAGTGCGCGCATTTCTACGCTATACGGCTCAGTAAAATCAACATGGGTAACGCCGGCCAGCTCTTGGCATTCATGTCCATCAAAAAAGGTATGTTTGCGACCATAGGTGTAATCAATTAATTGGTCAGGCAACACGATATCGCCAGCATTTAAGCCAGCGGTAATAGAACCCACCGCCGACACTGCGACGATATTGCGCACACCCACCGAGTGTAAAGCCCAAATATTGGCGCGGTAATTGACCGCATTGGGCGGGATAGTATGGCCACTGCCGTGGCGTGGCAAAAAGGCCAGCGTGCGTCCCGACACTTCGCCCAAGGTGACCGGCCCAGAGGGCTCACCATAAGGGGTGCGAATAATTTGTCGTTGGGTAATTTTTAAATCCGCAAATGCGGTTAAGCCTGTACCGCCAATAATTCCTATCATGGTCTCTCTCAATTTGATTACGCGCGTTAAATGACGCCTTCGCAATTCTAGCTTAAATTAATCGCTGTATTGAAATTACCATGCAATATGGTCAGCCGCCCAAGCCCATTTATGGCATACTCAGCAACCATGAAAGCGTCTCAGCAAACCCAAATTCGTGACAGTCTGCAATTGGCTAGTCAACACTACGAAAATTTCCCCGTTGCTTCGATTTTGTTACCGCGCCGTCTGCGTGAGCCGATTGCGGTGATCTATCGTTTTGCCCGCGTGGCAGATGATATCGCTGACGAGGGCGAGCTGACGGCGCAGCAGCGGCTAGCTGGCTTACAGGCTTTGCGTGAGGAATTACAGCGAATTGGGCAAGGCAAAACGGCGCTTAGCCCTATGATGCAGGCGCTGCAGCAGGTGATACAGCAACATCAACTGAATATTCAGTTATTTGAAGATTTATTAGATGCGTTTAGCCAAGATATCAGCACCCAGCGTTATCAAAATTTTGCTGAGCTTATGCAATATTGCCGCAAGTCTGCCAACCCCATAGGGCGGCTAATTTTGCAATTAAATGGGGTGCATGATGCGCATTTAATCGGCCAGTCAGACGCTATTTGTAGCGCCTTGCAACTGATTAATTTTTTGCAAGATATCGCTGTCGATTACCAAAAGCAGCGTATTTATTTGCCGCAAGACGAATTGCAGCGCTTCAATATCAGCCAACAACAAATTGCTGATGGCGACTGCGGCGGCGCTTGGCAGTTGATGATGGAGTTTCAAATCAAACGCGCCACGCGCTTATTGCAATCTGGCGCGCCCTTGGCGATGACTTTGGGCGGCAGGATGGGCTTTGAATTGCGTATGATAGTGGCTGGCGGCGAGCGTATTTTGAAGCAAATTTATGAACAACGCGGTGATGTATTTCGCCAGCGCCCTCGCTTAAATCGAAAAGACTGGATTATCATGCTGTATCGGGCGCTGCGTAAGAAATAGCCCGCCAGCCATAGAGTGAAAGCAAGCCCATGACACCACAGCAATATTGTCAGCAAAAAGCAGCCGCTAGCGGCTCCAGTTTCTATTACAGCTTTTTATTTTTACCGCCTGAAAAACGCGAAGCCATCACCGCCCTATACGCTTTTTGTCGCGAGGTGGACGATATTGCCGATGAGTGCCAAGAGCCGCAAACCGCTTTGATTAAATTAAATTGGTGGCGTGACGAGGTGGCTAGGTTATACGCCGAGCAAGCGCAACACCCAGTCAGCAAAGCATTAGCGCCGGCGATTAAGCGCTATGGCTTGGTGCAAGAACACTTTTACGAAATCCTAGATGGCATGCAGATGGATTTGCAGCAAGACCGCTACCCTAGCTTTAATCAGCTGCAGTTGTATTGCTATCGGGTGGCCAGCGTAGTGGGCTTGCTTTCGGCGCAAATCTTTGGCTATCAACATCGCAAAACCTTGAAATATGCGCATGATTTGGGCATGGCATTTCAACTTACCAATATTATTCGCGATGTCGGTGAAGATGCGCGTAGAGGAAGAATCTATTTGCCATTAGATGAGTTGCAACAGTTTGGGGTGAGCGAGATGGATATTCTGCATGGTCACCAATCGCCACAAATTCAAGCTTTGATGGAATTTCAGATTGAACGCGCCCAGCAGTTTTATCAAAAAGCCTTTGAGCAACTGCCGCCAGAGGACAAAGCGCAACAGCGCACCGGCCTGATGATGGCGGCGATTTATCAGGCTTTGCTAAAAGAAATTCAACGCGATGGCGCGCACAAGGTGTTGATTTCGCGCACTTCGCTCACCCCGCTGCGTAAATTTTGGTTGGCTTGGCTGACCTATCTGAAAAACTAATCCGCTAGATTATGCACCTGCGCCACTCCCCTACGCCACGTATCGCAGTGATAGGCGCCGGCATGGCCGGCCTCAGCGCGGCGGCTTATTTAAGCCAGCTAGGTTGCGCTGTGCATGTGTTTGAAGTAGCTGCACAGGCCGGTGGCAGAACTAGAAGCGTGAATTTACATGGCACGGCAGTGGACAACGGGCAACATTTATTGCTAGGCGCTTATCAGCACACCCTGCAGCTATTGGCGCAATGTGGCATAGACGAGCCAGAAGTATTGCTGCGCATGCCGTTTCATTGGCATATCGCACCGCTGAATATTCAATCGCAAGGCGGCAAATTCCCGCGTCTTGCGCTTGCCTATGCCTTAACTCAAGCGCAAGGCATCAGTTGGCCGCAGCGTTGGCAGCTAGCAAGGCTGATGCTGGCTTTGGCATGGCACGGCAAACAAAAATTGTCTGCCCTTATCCCAGCGGGCGACTGTAGCGTGCAACAGTGGCTAGTCGCGCAAGGACAATCTCAGCACTTAGTGGATTATCTGTGGCAACCGCTATGCTTGGCCGCGCTGAATACCCCGATAGAGCAAGCCAGCGCACGCAGTTTTGTGCATGTCTTGCACGATGCTCTGCTATCCTCCGCTAACGCTAGCGATATGTTGTTGCCGAGCCATGATTTAAGCCTTGCGCTGGTGCAGCCATTATTGCGTCAGCTAGCGCAACGCGGCGTTGCCTTGCATTGGCGGCATCAAGTGAATGATATCCACGCCAATCAAGCAGGCCTGCATTTGCGCTTTGCGCAAGCCTCTAACAACCATGCCCCATTCAGCCACGTGGTCGTTGCACTTGCCCCACATCAATTAAAAACCTTGCAACATTGCTTGCCACAAACCAGCGCGTGGGCTGCACAGCTGCGCTATCAACCAATATGCACGGTGTATTTGCAATATCCTAGCGAAGTGCAATTAAGCGCGCCCTTGCTGGGCTTTGCCCAAGCCAGCAATGTAGCCAGCAAAGTAGCCAGCAGCGCAGTCAGTCAGCTAGCGGATCAGCCAGTGCAATGGCTATTTGATAGAGGGCAAATTTGCCAACAAAAGGGCTTATTGGCCGCTGTGATTAGCGCGCAAGGGCCGCATATGCAGCTGGATAAGCAGCCACTGATTGCATTGGTGCAACAGCAGGTGCAAGCACTTTTACCTGCGCATAGCCCAGCGCCTTTGTGGGCAGAATGTATTCGAGAAAAACGCGCTACTTTTAGCTGTGATGTCGGCATCGCCAAACCCAGTCTGAACAGCGAGTTGCCGAATGTGTTATTGGCCGGTGATTATCTGCACCCTGACTACCCTGCCACCATAGAATCTGCGGTGCACAGCGGCTATCAATGTGCCAAACAGATTGAAGCCAGTCTATTAAGCCGTTAAACTGCGCAGTTTTTAATCTCAAGCCACCGCAATGAACTCTCCCGCCCGCACCTACCAAGCCCCTGCAGATTTATTACAAGACCACGTTATCTTAGTCACTGGCGCCGGCCAAGGGCTGGGTTTGCAGGCTGCGCTAAGCTATGCGCAACATGGCGCCACAGTGATTTTATTGGGACGCACGCAAAGCAAATTAGAGGCGGCCTATGACCTGATTACGCAACACGCTGATGCTCAGCCTATGATTTTTTGCATGGACTTACAAAGCGCGACAGAAGCCGATATGCAGGCCTTGGCTGAGGGCATTTATCAACAACTAGGCAGGCTAGATGGCATTCTGCATAGCGCCTCACGTTTGGATAATCTCAGCCCTTTGATGATACAGACTGGCGAGCAGTTTCAGCAGATTTTTCAGGTTAATCTGATCGCGCCATTTATGCTCAGCAAAGCCTGTATGCCTTTGCTAGCCAAATCCAGTCAGGCCAGTGTATTGATGACTTCACATAGCGCGACCCAGCATATGAATGCCTTTTGGGGCGCTTATGGCTTGAGCAAACTGGCTGCCGAGCAATTGATGTTGTTATGGGAAAAAGAAAAACCAGCGCCGCATATACGCTTTAATTGCATCTTGCCCGGCGCGGTGCAAACCCCGCAGCGCAAGAAAACCCACCCCGGTGAGCTACACCACAGCCTGCCTAGCGCTGAACAATTGATGCCGCTGTATTTGTATTTAATGGGAAAAGATAGCGCATCGGTGAGTGGCCAGATTTTTGCTGCGCAAGAATGGGCTATTTAAGTTTTGGCTATTTTTGCAGGGTTGATTATTTGTGCTTTGCCAGCCGGCATACAGCGTGCAAATACGCAATTGAAAAGATAAACCAGCGATTACAGATTAAAAGCCTGCGCCAAGGCCTGTTCTAATCTATCCACCGCATAAACTTGTAGGCCTTTAATGGGCTGTTTAGGGGCATTCGCTTTGGCGATAATGGCATGTTTAAAACCCAACTTGACGGCTTCTTTTAGCCGCTCTTGCCCACGTTGCACGGGGCGCACTTCACCGGCTAGACCAACTTCACCGAATACGATAAGTTCACTGCTTAAGGCTTTGTTTTTTAATGAAGAAACAATGGCCAATAGCACCGCTAAATCGACTGCCGGCTCGCTGATTTTGACCCCGCCTACCGCATTGATAAACACATCTTGGTCAAAACACGCCACGCCGGCATGACGATGCAATACCGCCAATAACATGGCCAGTCGATTTTGCTCTAAGCCTACACAAAGCCGTTTGGGGTTCATGCTATGCGAAGTATCTACCAAGGCTTGCACTTCGATTAGCAATGGTCTTGTACCCTCTTGCGTGACCACGATGCAGGAGCCCGCCACTTGCGATTCGTGATGCGAAAGAAATAGCGCAGATGGGTTGCTGACTTCGCGCAAACCACGCTCGGTCATGGCGAATACACCCAACTCGTTGACCGCACCATAGCGGTTTTTAAAGGCACGGATTAATCTAAAACTAGAATTGGCGTCGCCCTCAAAATACAGCACTGTATCGACAATATGCTCTAGCACCCTAGGTCCCGCCAGCGAGCCCTCTTTGGTGACATGACCGACCAAGATCATACTGATGCCGAGTTGCTTAGCCACGCGGGTTAATTGTGCCGAGCATTCACGCACCTGGGCCACTGAGCCTGGGGCGGACTGGAGGGCTTCGGAATAGACGGTTTGTATGGAATCGATGACCACCACTTGCGGCTTGCGCTCTTGCAATAGGGTGAGGATTTTTTCTAGATGAATTTCTGCTAACAGGTCTAATGGCGCGCTATCCAAGCCCAGCCGCTTGGCGCGCATGGCGATTTGCTGGGCTGATTCTTCGCCACTGACATATAACACCGACTGCTGGTGACCAAGATGACATAGGGTTTGTAGCAATAAAGTGGACTTGCCTATGCCGGGATCGCCACCGATCAGCACTACCCCACCCGATACCAAACCACCGCCTAAAACACGGTCAAACTCTTGGCTGCCGCTGGCGTATCGTTGGTTATGCTCGGCGTGCACTTCGGCTAATTTTTGCACTTTGCTGCTACTAGCGAGTGGCGAGAAACGTGAACTGCTGACCGGCTCAGCGATGCTTTCGACTAGCGTATTCCAAGCTAAACAAGACGGGCATTGCCCTTGCCACTTGGGCGACTGACCACCACATTCAGTACATGCATACACCGTTTTGCTTTTAGCCATGATGAATCACCTGCACAGGCACACGGGTTGCTAGGGCGCACAGTAGCTCATAGGCAATGGTATTGGCGGCGGCGGCCACTTCATCGACTGGGATAGTATTGCCCCAACACTGCACTTCATCGCCCAAGCCACAATCAGCTAAATCGCTTAAATCGACAAATAACATATCCATAGATACCCGCCCCAATACCCTGGTGCGTCGGCCTGCCACCGCAATCGGTGTGCCAGTGCCAGCATTGCGTGGATAGCCATCGGCATAGCCACAAGCCACTACGCCTATACGCATATCTTGTGGCGCGATAAAGCTATAGCCATAGCCCAAGCCAGCGCCTGCTTTGAGGTGCTGTACCGCGATAATCCGGCTATGCAAGCTCATCACCGCTTGCAAACCGATATCGGCGGCAGATTGATCAGCAAACGGGCTGGCGCCATACAACATAATGCCACTACGCACCCAATCGCGATGCGCGGCTGGATAACGAATGACGCTGGCGGAGTTGGCTAATGACACCGGATAGTTTGGATAAGGCGCGCTGATTTGTTGAAACAAGGCCAACGGTTCGGCAATGCCTGCCGGCTCATCGGCGTTGGCAAAGTGGCTCATCAAGGTAATCTGGCCTACATTGGGACACTCAGTTAATTGCGCTAACACGCTAGGCAATTGCTCTGGCGCAAAACCTAGCCGATTCATGCCGGTATTAATTTTTAAAAAAACGTCAAAGGGCTGGGCTAATTGGAGCGCTTGCAACATGGTGACTTGCTCGGTTTGGTGCACCACCAAGGTCAAGGCTAATTGATTGGCGAGCAGCGCTTCGTCTGCGTCAAACAAGCCTTCTAGCAATAGAATCTGTTGCTGATAACCGGCATGGCGCAGTTGTATCGCCTCTTCAATATTCAGCACGGCAAAGCCCTCGGCTTGCGCTAAGCCCTGCGCCGCGTTTAACAAACCATGGCCGTAGCCATTGGCTTTAATCACTGCCATGACTTTGCTATTGGGGGCATAGCGCTTGACTAGCGCGAGGTTGTTGCTAAGGGCGGCAAGGTTGATGGTGGCTTGTATAGGACGCATGGGAAATTAATTCTCATCGGCCATATAACCGCCAGCGGCAAAGTTTTCAAAGCGGGTGTAGTGCCCTAAGAAAGTCAAACGCACACGGCCTATTGGACCGTTACGTTGTTTGCCGATAATAATTTCTGCGGTGCCCTTGTCGTCTGAGTCGGGGTTGTACACTTCGTCGCGATAGATAAACAAAATCAAATCGGCGTCTTGCTCAATAGCGCCTGATTCGCGCAAATCCGACATCACCGGACGCTTATCTGGACGTTGTTCCACGCTACGATTTAACTGGGAAAGCGCGATCACTGGGACATTTAGCTCTTTGGCCAGCGACTTGAGTGAGCGCGAAATTTCGGAAATTTCTGTGGCGCGATTTTCACTGGCTTTGCCACCGCTAGCCGACATTAACTGCAAATAATCCACCACGATCAGGCCGAGGTTTTCTTTGCACATACGCTGCAAACGGCGCGCCCGTGCCCGCAATTCAAAGGTATTTAGGCCGGCGCCTTCGTCTATATATAAAGGCGCTTCGTTGAGCTTGCCCAAAGCCATGGTCAGACGAGGCCAATCGTCGTCTTCTAATTTGCCGTTACGCATTTTATGTTGGTCTAGCCTACCGATAGACCCTATCATACGCGTGGCTAGCTGTATGGCCGCCATTTCCATAGAAAACACCGCCACTGGTTTCTTTAGCTCTAGCGCAATATGCTCAGCGATATTCAAAGAAAACGCAGTTTTCCCCATAGAGGGACGGCCAGCCACAATAATCAAATCGCCCGGTTGCAAACCAGAGGTACGCTCATCTAAGTCGTCAAAGCCTGTGGCAATGCCAGTCACATGGCTTTGGTCATCGCGTTGATAAAGTTCTTCTATGCGGTTTACCACCGGACCGAGCAATTCTTTAATATCGATAAAGCCTTGGGTAGAGCGGCTATCTGCCTCGGCAATATTAAAAATCTTGGATTCGGCTTCGTCTAATAATTGCTGCGCATCTCTGCCCTGCGGCACATAAGCGCTTTCTGCGATATCGCTACCGACTTGCACCAACTGACGCATAATCGAACGCTCACGCACGATTTCAGCATAACGACGGATATTGGCTGCGGTAGGAGTATTTTTGGCTAGCGCATCGAGATAGGCGATGCCACCAATCGAGACTAGCTCGCCATTGCTTTCTAATACTTCAGCGACCGTCACAATATCGGCCGGACGAGCTAAATTAATCAGTTTGGCGATGTGTTGATAGATCAGTTTATGGTCATGCCGATAAAAATCGTCCACATGCAAAATATCAGCAATCTTGTCCAAGGCCTCGTTATCCAGCAACAAGCCCCCTAATACGGATTGCTCCGCTTCAATAGAGTGTGGAGGAAGTTTTAATGCGTCTAAGGTGTCATCAGCCATGTGGATATTATACTGGTTGTTTTTATTTTTTATTGTCGCGGAAAACAAAAAAGGCTGCCATGGGCAGCCTTTCTGGTTGGCGTTTAGCGGATTATGCTTCGCCTAGGACGGAGACAGTGACATCGACCACTACATCGTGGTGGAACGCGATGGACACTGGGTGATCGCCTACTGTTTTAAGTGGGCCGTTAGGCATACGCACTTCTGCTTTGGCCACTTTGAAGCCTTGTGCAGTGAGTGATTCGGCGATATCGGTATTGGTGACAGAACCGAATAAACGACCGTCAACACCGGCTTTTTGAGTGATTTGTAATAAGTAACCAGCTAATTTCTCGCCACGTTGTTGTGCAGCGGATAATAAGTCGGCTTGTTGCTTTTCTAATACCGCACGACGTTGTTCAAACTCAGCGATATTGGCTGAAGTTGCACGTTTGGCTTTGCCTTGTGGGATTAAGAAATTACGACCATAACCATCTTTTACTTTGACCACATCGCCAAGGTTGCCGAGGTTAACTACTTTTTCTAATAAGATAACTTGCATAACGCTTCCCCTTAGTGCTTATCTGTGTAAGGCAACAAGGACAAGAAACGAGCGCGCTTGATAGCAGCGGTCAATTGACGCTGATATTTAGCTTTAGTACCAGTGATACGCGCGGGAATAATCTTGCCATTTTCGCTAATAAAATCTTTCAGTAGCTCTACATCTTTGTAGTCCACTTGTTTGATGCCTTCTGCAGTAAATCTGCAGTAACGGCGACGTTTAAACATATCTCTTGCCATAATCCTAACCTTTTCAATATTCGATGTTGATTGCATGCAACACCAACTGTGTACTTTTCATGCTGCGCTTGGCTAAAAATCCAGTCACCTGAATTGGGCTACCTTCTTGCAATTGGTCTGCCACTAAAGCTATTTCTGCTAGCGCCATGATTTGCACTTCACACATTACTTGGCGTCGCATTCCCGCTTCAGTTTGCTGTGATTGATGTTGCAACACAAAACTCACTAGCGGGATACCGGCCGGTGTATAGCGTATGGGCTGTTTATTCAACAACACGCCACTAATCTTGGTTTGATTAGTCACCGGCTAAATTTCTATGACTCTGCTGATTCCTCGACAGCCTCTGCAGTTTCACCCTTTTCCAATACTGATTTGGATTTTTCTTCCTTCATCATAGGCGATGGGGTGGTTTCAGCAGACTTGGTGGCCATAGTTAAGTGACGCAATACTGCATCGTTAAACTTAAAGGCGTGTTCCAATTCTTCTAAAACAGCTTGGCTACATTCGATATTCATCAGCACGTAATGCGCTTTGTGAATTTTTTGGATGGGGTAAGCAAGTTGGCGACGACCCCAATCTTCTAGGCGGTGAATAGCACCACCATTGGAAGTCACCAGTGTGCGATAACGTTCTATCATCGCAGGCACTTGCTCGCTTTGGTCCGGATGGACGATAAATACGATTTCGTAATGCCGCATGTAAACTCCTTTTGGATAAAGGCTCCCGCAATGCGATACGGTGAGCCAAGGTTGAAAAGCGCGCAAGTTTATCCGAATAGCATCAATAAATCAATTATTTCCGTGGCTTTTTGGCGATAAATACTGGCATCACAGCGAATCGCTAGCGCGCCGCTTGCACAAGGCCGTCATTTAGCGGCAAGGCTGCAGATTTAAGCACGGATAAATTGGCTGTGCCCTGCGCTAGGCCTTGTAAGGCAATACTGAAGTCAATCGCGTGGATATCCAATAAGTAAACCGGCACAGCGCTTACCTTGGTTTGCTGCTGTATCTGTTGCAATAAATGGTGAAAATAGCCGTCTAGCAAGCCGCTTTGTTGCATTTGTTGAATGCTGCTAGCAGCTGGCATTGAGGTGGCTTTGATTAAGATTAACTCTTGCAAGATTAAATCTTGCGCCCAGGCTTGTGTTAAAAATTGCAATGCCAGCCAAGCCGCCAAGCTATCCGAGGTGACTTGCCATGTGGCAGGCAATTGGCAATCTTGTTTGAGCATTTGATAGGGTTGCCAAATCACCGTTTGCCCTTGCTGCATGGCTTGTTGCAGGTCATCTTGTTGACTGACTATTGGCAGCTCAGGCGCTAGCTGATGCAGCGATAGCGCGCTTTGATCCATGGCGGCGATGGCCTGCCAGTGCGCTTCCTCATCGTCAAAACCAGCCTGCAGCTGGGCGTTTCTGACCGCGTCGGCATACACCCCGCCACCGGGAATAATTAGACAAGCGGGGATATGCGCTAGGATTTGTAATAGCGCTGGCAGTCGCGGATGGGCAAGCAGGCTGCCGCCAATTTTGATAAGCGGCATAGGCTTAACTTTGTTTGAGTTGTGAGATTAACTGCAACATCGCAGAGGCCTTATCCCAAGTCTCTTGATACTCTTTTTGCTGCTCAGAATCGGCCACGATGCCGCCTCCAGCCCAGAAATCAAACTGGCCTTGTTGATACACTGCGGTGCGGATGGGAATATTGCTGTCCATATTGCCATCAAAGCCTATATAGGCGATAGCGCCACAATATACGCCACGCGCATCTGGCTCCAGTGCTTCGATAATTTGCATGGCGCGTAACTTAGGTGCGCCAGTGATAGAACCGCCGGGGAAACAGGC
>CAYNLW010000029.1:0-15379 GCA_964398195.1 uncultured Methylophilaceae bacterium
AGCAATTTGATCGATCAATTCTGATTTGTTCACTTGAATCCCCTTTCGATGTTATATGTTATTGCAGTCACCCGACTGCAGTAGTCTTTATATCAAGCCAGAAAAGGCTGTGTCAAGCCTTAAACCCAAGAAATATGCCTATTCCAGCCTTTTTTTAGTGTTTTATCACCGAGGAAATTTCAGATGCTGGTTTTTCTTGCAAAGATTCACCACCAGCGATTTGTTCGGGCAATGCTTCTGGCATTTTTTCTAGCGCAAATTTCAGCACTTCATCTATCCATTTGACTGGGTGAATTTCCAGATGATTTTTTACATTATCGGGAATTTCTGCCAAATCTTTTAGATTTTGATCAGGGATTAACACCGTCTTAATCCCACCGCGATGCGCTGCCAATAGCTTCTCTTTTAGTCCACCGATAGGTAATACTTCACCACGCAAGGTAATTTCGCCTGTCATGGCCACATCGGCACGCACAGGGATATTGGTTAATACCGACACAATGGCAGTGGTAATGCCTATCCCTGCACTAGGCCCATCTTTGGGCGTAGCGCCCTCTGGGAAGTGAATATGCAGGTCGTTCTTTTCATAAAAGTCTGGGGCAATACCAAAGCGTTTGGCGCGCGTACGCACCACGCTCATGGCGGCCTGTATGGACTCTTGCATGACTTCGCCTAGCTTACCTGTGGTAATGGTTTTGCCTTTACCTGGCATGACCACAGACTCGATTGTCAATAAATCGCCACCCACTTGCGTCCAAGCCAAACCAGTGACTTGGCCGACTTGATTCTCTTTGGCGGCTAGGCCGATATCAAATACCTTAACGCCTAGATATTCTTCCAGCTGGGCTGGTTGCACGACAATTTTCTCTAATGGCGTATTGGATTTTTTCTGCGAGAGCAATTTCTTGACGACCTTGCGGCAGATTTTAGAAATCTCTCTATCCAAACTACGCACACCAGCTTCGCGGGTATAGAACTGAATAATCTCTTTCACCGTGGCTTCGCTGATTTCCATTTCATAATCTTTAATCCCGTGCGCCTTGAATTGCTTAGGAATTAGATAACGCAGCGCGATATTTAACTTTTCATCTTCGGTATAACCCGCCAAGCGTATCACTTCCATTCTGTCCAATAGCGCTTCTGGAATATTCATGGAATTGGAAGTCGCCACAAACATCACGTCGGATAAGTCATATTCGACTTCGACATAGTGGTCGGCAAAAGTATGGTTTTGCTCTGGGTCTAGCACTTCCAGCAAAGCTGAGGCTGGGTCGCCACGGAAGTCTTGACCCATTTTGTCGATTTCGTCTAACAGGAACAAAGGATTTTTAACGCCCACTTTATTCATGCTTTGCAAAATCTTGCCTGGCATAGAGCCGATATAAGTGCGTCTATGGCCGCGAATCTCGGATTCATCGCGCACACCACCAAGCGCCACACGCACGAATTTGCGGTTGATGGCTTTGGCGATACTTTGCCCTAACGAGGTCTTACCCACTCCCGGTGGACCGACTAAGCAAAGGATAGGCGATTTAAGCTTATCTACGCGTTGTTGCACTGCGAGATATTCGACAATGCGCTCTTTGACTTTTTCTAGTCCGTAATGGTCTTCGTCCAAAATCTGTTGCGCATACTCAAGATCTTTATTGATCTTGGTTTTCTTTTTCCAAGGCAAGCCTATCAGCGTCTCGACATAGTTACGCACTACGCTGGCTTCGGCCGACATAGGCGACATCATGCGCAATTTCTTCAGCTCGGAATTGGCTTTCTCGAAAGCCTCTTTAGACATCTTGGCGTCTTGTATGCGTTTGGCTAATTCATCTAAATCTGCCGCTTCATCTTGCTCGCCAAGCTCTTTCTGTATGGCTTTCACTTGTTCGTTCAAATAATATTCGCGCTGACTTTTCTCCATTTGGCGCTTAACGCGACCACGGATACGTTTCTCCACTTGCAGAATATCGATTTCGGCTTCTAATTTGCCTAGTAAATGCTCCAAACGCTCTGTCACGCTGACCATCTCTAAGACCACTTGTTTGTCCTCTAACTTAAGCGTCAGATGGGCAGCGATGGTGTCCGCTAAACGGCTTGGGTCATCTACGCCAGCCAGCGTAGTGAGGATTTCTGGAGGAATTTTTTTGTTTAATTTGACGTACTGGTCAAATTGCGTGAATACCGCACGCATCAAGGCCTGCACTTCGCTGTCTTGGTTATCGGTATCGACGATGAGCTCTGGCTTGGCAGAGAAGCAATCGGAAGTATCAATAAACTCGGTGACACGCGCGCGGTGTACGCCTTCTACCAAGACTTTGACTGTGCCATCAGGCAATTTCAGTTTTTGCAGAATATTGGCCACCGTACCGACTTCGTATAGGTCTTTAAAGCTAGGCTCATCTTCGTTAGGCGACTTTTGTGCCACTAAGAAAATTTGCTTATCCGCTTCCGAGGCCAAGTCTAAGGCCTTGATGGAGCGTGCTCTACCGACGAATAAAGGAATCACCATATGCGGATAAAGCACCACATCTCGCAAGGGCAATAGGGGGATTTGTCCGTTCTCAGCTGAAAAAGTAGGAAGTGGTGTATCTGACATAGCGGCCTCTAAATATCAAGCGTGTCCGAGCGGACACAAAAATTTATATAAGCAGAGTGTGGGGACGAACTAGATTAATTCAAGAGCGAAATAAAACTTTGCTTCGTCTTTTGAATTAAATAATAAATTGCAATGATTAGCTAGCAGAATCTGCAGTTTTTGCTGCGTCTTGGTAAATCAAGATAGGCTGGCCTGTGCCTTGAATCACGCCCTCATCGACCACCACTTTATGCAGGTGTGGCATATTGGGAAGTTCATACATAATTTCTAACAGCGCGTGCTCCATAATCGAACGCAATCCACGTGCACCGGTTTTTCTAGCAAGCGCTTTCAGCGCAATGCTCTTGAGCGCAGCTGGACGGAATTCCAGTTCCACCCCTTCCATCTCAAACAATTTGGCAAATTGCTTGGTTAAGGCATTCTTGGGCTCTAATAGAATCGACATCAAGGCTTTTTCGTCCAAAGATTCTAAAGTGGCAATGGCGGGCAAACGACCCACGAACTCTGGAATTAAGCCGAATTTAATTAAATCTTCTGGCTCTACATCGCGGAAAATCTCGCCGATAGCACGGGTATCTTCTTTGCTCTTTACTTCTGCGCCAAAGCCCATACCGCCTTTTTCTGAGCGTTGGCGAATAATTTTTTCTAAGCCATCAAACGCACCGCCACAAATAAACAAGATATTGGTGGTATCTAGCTGCACAAATTCTTGATTGGGGTGTTTGCGACCGCCTTGTGGGGGCACTGAAGCGACCGTGCCCTCGATTAGCTTAAGCAAAGCCTGTTGCACGCCCTCGCCGGATACATCGCGGGTAATCGAGGGGTTGTCGGATTTACGGGAAATTTTATCGATTTCGTCGATATAGACGATGCCACGCTGGGCTTTTTCTACTTCGTAATCACATTTCTGCAACAGCTTTTGCATAATGTTTTCTACGTCTTCACCCACATAGCCCGCTTCGGTCAAGGTGGTGGCATCGGCAATCACAAATGGCACATCTAGCAAGCGCGCCAATGTTTGCGCTAATAGCGTTTTGCCAGAACCAGTTGGACCAATTAATAGAATATTGGATTTGGTAATTTCTACCTCATCGCTACCACCGCTTTGCTCTAAGCGCTTGTAATGGTTATACACCGCCACCGCCAAGCTTTTCTTGGCGCGGTCTTGTCCCACCACATATTGATCCAAGATTTGACAAATCTCTTTAGGGGTAGGCAGTTTTTTGCCGTCTTTGCCGCTAGGCGACTTGCTCTGCGCTTCTTCGCGAATAATGTCATTACATAAATCCACGCATTCGTCACAGATATATACCGAAGGACCTGCAATCAGCTTATGCACTTCATGTTGGCTTTTGCCACAAAAAGAGCAATACATCATTTTTTCATCAGATGGGGCTTTGGACATACAGGGTTCCGCTGATTGAGATTGTAGGAAAAATCGAATATTACAAAATTAAACAATACAAGCTTAGCAGATTAAGCTTCAATTCTGCTAGCAATGACTTTATCTATCATGCCGTATTCCACAGACTGTTGCGCACTCATAAAATTATCACGCTCTGTATCGCGGTCTATCTCGTCCGCAGTGCGTCCTGTGTGGAAAGCCAAGATTTCATTTAATTTGCCGCGCAAATAAAGAATTTCTTTGGCATGAATTTCGATATCGGTAGATTGGCCTTGGAAACCGCCTGAGGGCTGATGGATCATCACGCGCGAATTGGGCAGGCTGTAGCGCTTGCCCTTGGCCCCTGCAGCTAATAGGAAAGCGCCCATGCTGGCGGCTTGACCTATACACAAGGTGCTGACATCGGGTTTGATAAATTGCATGGTGTCATAAATCGACATGCCTGCAGTCACCGAACCACCGGGGGAATTGATATATAGATAGATATCTTTATCAGGATTTTCTGCTTCTAGAAACAACATCTGCGCGACCACTAGATTGGCAGACATATCATTGACTGGACCGACCAAAAAGATAACGCGCTCTTTTAGCAAACGGGAATAAATGTCATAAGCGCGTTCGCCGCGGCCACTTTGCTCAATCACCATAGGCACGTAGCCGAGATTGGTGGTTTCTAATGCAGACATAACGTTTCCTTTAGGGGTTGTGTATTACTTTTTTAGCAGACGCTTTAAGCGTTATCACCACGCATCAGTTCATCAAAATCCACTTTTTTGTCGCTCACTTTAGCCGAGGCTAATACCCAATCCACCACATTTTCTTCGGTGGCCAAGGCGGTAGGCTCATCTAAACGCTTCACATCAGCGTAGTACCAAGTGACCACTTCAGCAGGATCTTGGTAGCTTTGCGCAAAGGTTTCTACCATGGCTTTGATTTGTTCTGGCTTGGCGTGCAATTGGTGGCTATTCACCAGCTCTGATAAGACCAAACGCAGGGTTACCGTTTGTTTGGCTTGTGGCTCAAACACCGCGTGTTCTAAACCCACAGTATTCACATCGACGCCACGACGGATCAGGTTTTGTTTGGCAATTTGCAACAAACGCTCAGTCTCGGACTGTAATAGCGCTTTAGGCAAATCAAATTTAGCGTTTTCGACCAAAGCATTAAACACTTGGTCTTTCAGTTTAGCGCGCACACGGCGTTCTACTTCTTGTTGCAGACTGGCTTTGATTTCAGCCTTCATCTTTTTCACATCGCCATCTTCCACACCCAAGCCCTTGGCGAACTCAGCGTCCACTTTTGGCAACACCAATTCAGCCACTTGTTTGACCGTGACTTGATAGCTAACTGTCTTGCCAGCCAATTCAGGCACTTGGTGATCTTTTTTGTATTTGATTTTGAAGGATTTGTCGGTATCGGCTTGCAAACCAACTAGATTGTCATCAAATTCCGCGACTCGACCACCCTCGCCCAACACTAAATCTATGCTTTTATCGCCTGTGCTTTCTACTTCTTCACCATCTATGCTGGCGGAAAGCTGAATAGTGACGCGATCGCCCATTTTGGCGGCACGTTTCACTGGACTATAAGTACCGCGCTGCTTTTGCAATACTTCTATGGTTTTCTCAACATCAGCATCTTTAAGTTCTATTACTGGACGCTCGATTTTGACTTTCTTGATATCGCCCATTTCCACTTCTGGGAATACTTCAAAGGTGGCTACATATTCAAATTTGGCATCTGCCTCTTTAAAAGGCTTATGTTCAATATTAGGGAAACCGGCGACACGCAGTTTGTTTTCTTCTACAGACTCACCGAAGCTGCGCTCAATCGCACTGGCAAGCGCTTCGTCTCTTACTTGTGCGCCATATTGCTGTTCAACAATTTTTTGTGGCACTTTACCGGGACGGAAGCCAGGCAACTTGGCGGTACGGATAAGTTGCTGAATACGACGATGAATTTCTTCCTCTATAGGTTTCATCGGCACTGTCACTGTCATACGACGTTCTAGTTTGCTGACGACTTCAACGTTTGCTGCCATGTTGTTTCCTTAATCATTTGCCCTGTGGGCAATCAAAATTTTAAATAGATGGGTAAATTAAGAACGATGGTGCGAAAGGAGAGACTCGAACTCTCACGCCTCGCGGCGCTGGAACCTAAATCCAGTGCGTCTACCAATTCCGCCACTTTCGCATCGTCTTGGGGCAACTTGGGACAAGCCACCCAACAAAAGGTGGGCATTATAGCCTAGCCTTGCCTGAATACCAAACACACAAGCCACTAAATCTGTAAAAACAATAGCTATCTTGCATTGAGCCGCTTAAGTGCAAAAAAATTCAAAAAAATCCTGAATATATTGCTTGAAATCAGGCGCAAAAGGTAATATCCGAAACTTATGACTTTTTCCCGCCGCAAAATCCACCCACAAAAGCTTGCTAACTCATTGTTACGCATGGCTTTATTCTGTTTAGCAGCCAGCACAGCGGGCTGTCAGTTTGTCAGCTATCAGGCCAAACCTATACAAGCAGAGCAAAATACCCAGCAATTTCAACAGCGTAACCCAAGTAGCCAAGACTTTTATGCCTATTTGCAAACGTTGGATATCGGGGTACAGCAATTTCCTATCAGTCAGTGGGATAGGGATTTGCTCAGCTATTGCGCGCTGTTCTATCACCCGGACTTGGACGTGGCACGTGCCCAATGGAAAGCCGCCCAAGCTACTCAGATAACAGCTGGTCAGCGGCCTGAATTAAAAGCGGGTGGTTTTGTTGGTCGCGATGGCGAAAGCCCTTGGACCTATGGCTTGGGCATAGATATCTATATAGAAACCGCTGGACGTCGCGAGATTCGCCTTGATCGAGCTAAGAATCTTACCGAAGCTGCCCGCATCAATATCGCGCAAACCGCATGGAATGTGCGTTCCAGAGCCATGCGCAGCTTGTTGCAATATCAATACAATGTGCAACTCACCGAGCTGTTAAAACAAGAATTCGCCTTACGGCAAGATATGGTGGATATCTTGCAGAAGCGCTTGGACGCTGGCATCGCCTCGAATGTGGAATTAAATAATGCACGCATTTTTGCACAAAAAACTGAACAGGCTTATGTCACCGAGCTAGGCCGCCAGCCAGCCTTGCAAGCCGCGCTTGCCAGTGATTTGGGCTTGCCGCTGAATCAACTGAATGGCATGAATATCGCTAGCATGACGCTCAACGCAGATGCGGCTGGCTCAAGCAATGACGCCATCGCTGATATTAAAAGTCTGCAAAGCTACGCATTGCTCAATCGACTGGATATTCGCGCCGCCTTGGCAAAGTATGAAGCGGCTGAAGCGAGCTTAAGATTAGAAATTGCCAAGCAATACCCTGATTTTGTGCTAACCCCCAGCTATGTGTTTGAACAAGGCGACCGCATTTGGACGCTGGGTTTAAATAGCTTGCTCACCTTGTTAAATCGCAATCGCGGCCTTATTGCCGAGGCCACCGCCCTGCGCGAAGTGGAAGCGGCGCAATTTTATGCGCTACAAACACGGGTGATTCGACAAATTGAAATGCAACAATCAACCGTATTTAGTGTGCAAGAGAATGTGAAGCGTGCTGAACAGGTATTACAGGTACAATCGCAACGTTTTAAACAAACGCAACGCCAATTTGAAACAGGTATCGCCGACCGATTAGAGCTGACTGGCGGGCAATTGGAGTTGGTGATTGCGCAACAAAATCGATTAAATTTAAGTTATCAGCTACAGGCTGCATTAATAGAGCTTGAAGATGGCTTGCAACGCCCGATTCAAGGCTTATTTAAGCTGCCAGATACAGTGCAAAATTCAGCTACTTTAAACAATAAAGGTCAGGCCTCATGAGGGAAAATGCCAAGCGAATTATCCTGATTCAATTCATTATCATCGTATTGATGTTTTGGTTGATTGTGTTTTACGGCAAAGACGAATACGACCAGCTTAGCCTAGGGCAAGATGACAATATTGAAACTGTCGATCGAGTAAAAAAAGTAAACGGCTTATCCGTGGTGGTGGCCAGCCCCGCTGAGCAATTGCAGAACGATATCCGCACGCAAATTCTTTCTTCTAGCGAACATCAACAGACACTTAATGTATTAGGCACAGTGCTGAATATTGATATGTTGATTGAAACCAGAACGCGCTTTTTAAATGCCAAAGCCAATGCCAATATCGCTCGCGCTGCGCTACTCAATAGCCAGCAGGAATATCGCCGTATGCAGCAGCTGAATCAGGATAATCGTAATGTTTCTGATCAGCTGGTATTAACCAAAGAGGCGATATTTAAAGCTGACCAAGCCAAGCTAGCCGCTGCCGAATTAGAAGCGAAGAATCTGCAAGATAAAATTCGCCAAAACTGGGGCACTGCGCTAGCCAATATGGCGACAGCTGAGCAACTTAACCCAGTGATGCAGCAACTGCTTAGCCATCAAACTATGTTGGTGCTGGTGGTATTTCCGGTGGATTTGAAAACACCTGCTAATCATGTAGAAATCTCCCCCATAGGCGCGGACACCAGCCCGATCAATGCTAGCTTGTTAGCGGAAGCACCGATTACCGACAGCACCATGCAAGGGGTAACTTATTACTACACCGCACCCGCCGTGCATTTAAGAGCGGATATGCGCGTCAATGTGTTGTTAAAAGAAAAGCTCAGCACGCAAAACAATCATGGCTTAATCGTGCCTAGCGCAGCAGTGGTGTGGTACGGCGGCAAGGCATGGATTTATAAGAAAAGCAAAACCGACCAATTTGTGCGTTTACCTATATTGACCGACCACCCAGTGCCTGGGGGCTGGTATGTGGATAGCGAAAATATCAGCGCTGAAGACAATATCGTGATTAGCGGTGCGCAGCTGCTGCTATCGGAAGAATTTAAATACCAAATCAAAAATGAGAACGAGGACTAGTCGCCATGATGACGGCGCTAGTTAAGTTCTCGATACGCTTTAGCGGGGTCATTATTGGCTTAGCTGCCTTGATTATTATCTACGGCATCTACAGCCTGACGCGCAGCAATCTAGACGTTTTTCCGGAATTCGCCCCTACCCAACTGATTATTCAAACCGAAGCCCCCGGGCTTTCTACCGACTTGGTTGAGCGGCTGGTCAGTCAGCCTATAGAAAACACCATCGCCGGCACAGTAGGCATCTCTATGATGCGCTCGCAGTCTATCCCCGGCTTGTCGGTGATTACCATTATTTTTAAAGAAGGCACTGACGTTTATCGCAATCGACAAGTGATTGCCGAACGTTTAACCACTTTGGGCGGCCGATTGCCGGCACGTGTGGTGCCCAATATCACCCCGCTGACTTCGGCAGCCAGCACGGTGATGGGGGTGGGCTTAAGCTCGGATAAGGTGGATTTGCGCGAACTGCGCAGTATTGTGGATTGGGAATTGCGCCCGCATTTGCTGTCTGTGGAAGGAGTAGCAGACGTCAATGTGTTTGGTGGCGAGGTCAAGCAATTACAAATTCAAGTCAAGCCGCAACAGTTGGTGATGTATAAATTATCCTTACAAGAAGTGGTCGATGCCGCCTCACGTTCGACTGGGGTAAGAGGTGCTGGATTTGTCGAGAACAATAACCAACGCATTATTCTCAACACCATAGGTCAATCGCTCACCCCGCAACAGCTTGGGCAAACCACAGTGGCCTATCGCAATGGACAGAGCATTAAGTTTAATGACATCGCCAGTGTCGCCGAGGGGGCGCAGCCATCGATAAGCAGCGCCTCAATTAACGGCAAAACTGGCATTTACCTATCTATTCAAGGTCAGCTAGGCGCCAATACCTACGGGGTTACTGAGTCGCTAGAAAAAGCGTTGCAACAAATCAAACCCTCGCTGGAGCGACGTGGCATTACCCTGCACGAGGGCTTATTCAGACCCGCCAACTTTATTGATACTGCGGTATATGGCGTGCGCACCGATATTTTGATTGGCTCGGTGTTGGTGGTAATTGTGTTGTTCCTGTTTTTGTTTAATGTACGCACCGCCTTTATTTCCGCCACCGCCATTCCGCTGTCCTTGTTAACCGCGATTGTGGTACTGAGCTATTTCAAAATCGGCATCAATATTATGGTGTTGGGTGGGCTGGCCATCGCCTTGGGTGAGGTGGTCGATGATGCCATTATTGATACCGAAAATATCTTTAGACGACTGCGCGAAAATCGCCAACTGGCCAAGCCCTTACCTGCCTACCAAGTGGTATTCAACGCCTCTATGGAAGTGCGCAGCTCGGTGGTGTACGCCACCATTATCGTGGCCTTGGTATTTATGCCTCTGCTCACCCTGACTGGTGTGGCGGGCAAGCTATTTGCGCCATTGGGCTTTTCCTATATCGCAGCGATTTTGGCTTCATTAGCGGTAGCGCTGACGCTCACCCCTGCGCTGTGTTATCTATTGCTGGCCAAAGCCAAATTAGAAATTGCCGACCCACCGATTATCGCTTGGATTAAGCAACGTTATACCCGCTTGCTGATGCTGATTGAAAAGCACTATAAGCGCACCATCGCCATTACTATCGCGGTGATTGCCATAGGCTTGGGCACCCTGCCCTTATTTAAAAGCCAATTTATTCCTCGCTTGCACGAGGGGCATTTTATTATGCATATGACCTTGGTGCCGGGCACCTCGGAAAAAGAATCTTTGCGTATAGGCAATCGCGTGTCGCAAGCGATACGCGGAATTAAAGGGGTGAAAAGCGTGGTGCAATGGGTGGGCCGTGCGCAAAATGGCGCGGATACCTTTGCCACCCATTACAGCGAATTTGAAATTGAAATCGGCACCCTATCCGGTAGCGAGCAAAACCGCATTCTGGCGGAGATACGCGAGCGGGTTTCTGGCTTACAAGACAGCGGCGATGACAAGGCTGACCATGACGGCGAGCAATCAGCCGGCTTTATCGGCACCAACTTCGCCATCAATACCTTCCTCACTGAGCGCATAGAAGAAACCATCTCCGGCTATGCGGCCAGCAATGTGATTAATATTTACGGCAATGATTTGGACGCTTTAGATCGCGATGCACAAGCGGTGGCTGGAGTGATTTCTGGCATAGCAGGGGCGCGCGATGTATTGGTGCAGTCACCGCCCGGCAATCCTCAGCTCAGCATACGGTTGCGCCACGATAAGCTAGCGCAATGGGGCTTGCAACCCACCGATGTGCTGGACAATATCCGCGCCGCATATGAAAGCATGCCGATTACCCCTTTGTATGATAACAACCGCATGTATTGGTTATCTGTGGTGCTAGAGCCGAATAGTCGTTTGGATATTAATAGCATACGCAAACTGCCTATTTTTAATCGTGAAGGTCGCTTGGTGACGCTGGGCGATATCGCCGACATTAGCCAAGAAAGTGGCCGTTCAAAGATTCTGCACGCTGGCGCCAAGCGTATCCAAACGGTGACTGCCAATGTCGCTGGACGCGATGTAGAGAGCTTCTCGCAGGAAATTAAAACACGTTTAAAACAACTTAAATTAGCCCCCGGCAATTATCTGACCTTCAGCGGCGAAGCCGAAGCGCAGAGCCAATCGCGCGAGGATTTAATCGTGCATTCATTGATTGCGACGGTAGGGATTTTCTTAATGCTGTATATCGCGTTTGGCAATTTAAGAAATCTATTGCTGACCTTTATCAATCTGCCGTTTGCCTTGATAGGCGGGGTGTTAGCGGTGATGTTCACCGGTGGTTGGATTTCACTGGGCTCTATGGTGGGCTTTGTGACCCTGTTTGGCATCACCCTGCGCAATTCGATTATGCTGGTGTCGCATTATCAGCATCTGATTAATTACGAGGGCAAGCAATGGAATATAGAAACCGCGATTCAGGGCGCTTCTGAACGTTTGCCATCGATTTTAATGACCGCCTTGGTCACCGCGCTGGGGCTATTGCCATTGGCGGCTGGTAGCGGTCAGCCTGGGCGAGAAATTGAAGGTCCGATGGCGATTATTATTGTCGGTGGCTTGGTCACCTCTACCCTGCTGAATCTGCTGATTTTGCCCACCATCATGTTGCACTTTGGCCGCTTTGAACAACAAAGCGAATTCGAGCAAGCTGCCAATTAAGCATCACGCTTGCATCAACAAAGCCCACAAATGCTGAATCGCCTGCATGGCTAGTCTAATATTTGACTGGCTTGTCTGACTGATATCAGCCTGGCTCACTTCAAGGTTGCTCTGCCCCTGTAATTTCATGGCATGTTGCTGTTTACGTAATTGCAGATAAGCTTGTGCAGCGGCTTCTGCTTCGGCTTGCGGAATGATATGTAGCTGGGCTAATAAGCGTAATAAGGCGAAATTGCCAATATTTTGCGTCAGTTCGGCATACTCATGGGCGTGCAGCAACACTAAGTACTGCACGATAAATTCCAAATCCACCAATCCACCGCGACTAAGTTTGATATCCACCATACCTTGGCTAGGGCGAAGGTTTTGCAACATTTTTTGTCGCATGGCTAACACATCGCTGCGCAATGTCTGCGCATCGCGCTTTAGTCGCAGCACCTTTTGTCGTATCTGCTCAAACTGCTCCCCTATGCTGCTATCGCCAGCACAAAAAGCAGCGCGGGTGATGGCCTGATGTTCCCATGTCCATGCCTTGTGCATTTGGTATTCATCAAACGCGCTGATATCGCTGACCAACAAGCCACTATTACCATCTGGCCGTAATTGCATATCGGTTTCATACAACAAGCCCGCTGCTGTGGTGCTATTCAGCCAAGTATTAATGCGTTGACCAAAACGCGCATAGATTTCTGCCGCTGCCGGATGCTCATCTTGATAGAGAAAAATAATATCTAGGTCTGAGGCATAAGCCAGCTCTTTGCCGCCCAGCTTGCCATAGCCAATGATGGCAAAGCGTGGGGTGTCGCGATGGCGACCTTTAAAGTTGCGCCATAGCGTGTCTATGCTGAGTTGCAAGATTAGACTGGCTAGCTCGCTGAGATAATCCGACACCGTGGTCAAAGGCAAATCGCCTGCCACATCTTTGGCAGCAAAACGGAAAATCGCAGCGTGTTTAAATTGCCGCATTAAATCCATTTGCCGCTCCATATCACCTTCGGCTTCATTTAAGCGTTGCTGCAAATCTTGTTGCATGGCAGCAAAGTCCGGCACGGCATATAAATATTGCGTATCTAGCAATTCATCTAATAACACCGGATGTTGCGCCAAATATTGCGCTAGCCAAGGACTAGCAGAAACCAAGCGGGTAAGCAGTTGCAAGGCGGCTGGATACTCAGCCAATAAAGCCAAATAACTGGCACGTCGGCAAATAGATTCCAGCAAGTCTTGCACCCGCATCAGTGTTTGATCTGGCTGTTGTTGTTGTGCCGCGAGGGCAATCACCATAGGCATCAATTTATCTAAACGCTGGCGACTGATTTCGGGCAAGCTGCGATAACGCGAACCCTCACGCATCGCCAATAAACGCCGCGCCACTTGTGCTAAATCTTGATAACCAAGCTCGGCCAGCGCCTGCAAGGCATTGCTGTCATCTGCCTGCATCTGCCAGAGATTGAATGGTGTGGCGGGCTGTTGCCCTGCTTCAGCTTGATCATGATTGGCAAATACCGCTTTGAATTGTGCGTCCACCAGCACCCGATGTTGCTCTAATTGCGCCAATAGCGCAGGCCAATCCGCCACATCCATGGCCAAAGCCAGCGCCGTTCTGGCGGACTCTGAGGTGGGCAAATCTTGCGTTTGCTGGTCTTCTAGATATTGAATCCTATGCTCTAATTGACGCAAAAAGTGATACGCCGATTTCAGTTGTAGCACCTCTTGCGCCGGCAACAACTGCTTTTGTTGCAATAAATCCAGCACCTGCAAGGTGGGGCGAATTTGCAAACTAGCGTCCTGCCCGCCACGAATAAGTTGAAATACTTGCGCGATAAACTCAATCTCGCGGATGCCGCCGCGCCCTAGCTTGATATTGTCCAACTTATCCCGCTGATTCACATCACGCTCTATCTGCGCTTTTAAATCGCGCATAGAGGCAAACACGCCAAAGTCCAAATATTTGCGATACACAAAAGGTCTTAATAAATCGCTCAACTGCCTAGCTTCGCCCGTAATCACTCGCCCCTTAATCCAAGCGTAGCGCTCCCACTCTCGACCTTGCGTTTGATAATATTCTTCCAACATCGCCAAACTGCACACCAGTGGCCCCTCAGAGCCATATGGACGCAAGCGCATATCCACGCGAAAGACAAAGCCATCTTGCGTCACTTCATCGATGGCGGCGATGAGTAACTTGCCCAAACGGGTAAAGAAATCAAAATTGCTGACAGACTTTTGCGTATCTGAATTGGTTTGCGTTTGCCCATCTTCAGCAAAAGCAAAAATCAAATCAATATCCGAAGAAACATTTAAATCTTCCCCACCCAATTTGCCCATGCCCACCACAATCAGCTGTTGCGCCTGCCCAGATTCGCCCACAGGCTGACCATAGCGACTGACCAACAAAGGGTGCAAAAACGCCAACGCCGTCTGCACAGCCACTTCCGCCAAGTCCGTCATAGCACGCATCACTTCAGCCAAATCAGCCAAATGATTCAAATCACGCAACATCACCCGCAACATCACCCGCTGCCGCAACTGCCGCAAAGCACACTTCAAACTCGCTTCATCAGTAATTGTTTGCTGCGCTAGAAAATCCTGCATCGCCTGACGACTAAACGCCTGCTCAACATGCGCCACACAGTCCTGCGCCAACAGCGCATTACTAGCAATCAATCTGGCAAAAAAAGGACTACAACACTGCGCGTGCTGAATCAGCTGTTGCGGTGAGAGAGAGGAAAGTCTGATAGACATGCGGTGGGGAATTTATGTATGAGTAATAAACAAGCAATAACAAGCTACAGTATAGCCTTTAACCAGCAATACTTTAACTAAACTAGACCTGATGTTGTTTATAAGCATCTACATAGGCATCCACTAGACGCCTAATCATGCGTTGATATTGGGTGTTATTTTTAACTGCCTCTGACTTAAAAAAATCAATACTCTTCTTACTCAAGGCCAAAGTCACTTTAACCGTTTCTTCATTAAAAGAAAGCTCAGCAACCGAAGGCAAAAAGTCTTTAATAACTTTCACCTCACCCAATGGCTCATCACTATATTTGATTTTCGCTTTCATAAATCGCCTTTCCTTTGCGCCAATAACCCGCTCCAATAATCCTGATGATGGTAAAACAAATCCATATAAATTACCATATTTTTATATGGCAATAAGTCTGTATTTTTAGGAATTTATCAAGGCTGTTGTTGAAAAACTTTAGACATAAAAAAACCAACGACTGTGCGTTGGTTAATTTTTGGCGGAGAGAGAGGGATTCGAACCCTCGACAGAGTTGCCCCTGTGCCACC
>CAYNLW010000030.1:0-13687 GCA_964398195.1 uncultured Methylophilaceae bacterium
ATTGATGAGTCTATCCTCTCTCAACAACTGGTTCAAAAAATTAACTCAGTTCAAACCAGCGCTCAAAGGTGTTTCGGTTAACAAGCCATCTGAAGTTAAAGTTAAGCCGCTAGTGGCGGGGATATTGTTAGAGGTAAAGATGGGTACAGGCAAGATGGTTGGGTTATCTATCACATAGTCCAATAGATTTTTAAAGTCGCCTATGATGCTGTGATTAACTGGGGCATTTCTGATCACGGTGATGGTGCCTATGGCATTTAGCCCATCAGCCAGCTGAATATTTTCATCTACATTCACTACATTCACTGCCACGCTTTGCGCAGTGCTATTACCCGTCGCATCAGTGGAAATCAGATTAAAGCGATAGCTAGGTTTGCTTTCATAATCTGCCGCACTTTTTAAGCGTACCACCCCATTTCTGTCTATCGTCATCAAATCGGCATCTGCGCCAGTTAAGCTAAACGACAAACTACTGGTATTAGTCGCCGCAGCAGTAAAGATTGCATTGCTGATGGCAGAATTTTCTGTTACTGCTACTGTGCTTACTGTATTGGTGATTTCGTTACTAGCGCTGCTGAACTGCTTGATTGTTGCCATTTTTTCTCTCCCAGAAATGATACGAGGACAATATTAATCAAAACAGGAAGATTATAGTCTTAATTAATAAAATTATTCTAGACTTTGTTATTCAGTATGCTGGCTAATAGGCTGAAATATGGCTAGCTAGGTCTGTCTGCCAATCATAAAAGGAATCAATATGGCAGCTGCGCATGACTAAAAATAATAGGCAAAAAAAATCGCAAAGCCATAATTTCAGCTTTGCGATTTTGCTTGAACAAGCAGCGAATTTATAACAAGATTTTTTCTATCCCGCCATTATTCGCCTTGGCCACATAGTCTTGCATCCAGTTTTCACCCAGCAAGTGCTTGGCCATTTCTACCACGATATAGTCCGCCTGCACCCCAGTGTCTTCGCCATAGCGCGCTAGGCCTTGTAAACAGCTTGGGCAGGAAGTGAGGATTTTCACCTCTTGTTCCGGCTTGCCGGGCGTTAGCCCCAGCTTGCGCATGCCTTTTTCCAATTCCTCTTGCTTGCGCATTTTGACTTGGGTGGCAATATCCGGACGGCTTACCGCGAATGTGCCAGACTCGCCACAACATCTGTCATTCAGCGCGACTTCTTGCCCCATCAAAGCATTGGTCACTTTAAGTGGCGCATGCGTCTTCATCGGGCTATGGCAAGGGTCATGGTACATATAACGCACGCCATTCACGCCTTCCAGCTTCATGCCTTTTTCCATGAGATATTCGTGGATATCTAATAAACGGCAACCGGGGAAAATCTTTTCAAACTCGTATTTCTGCAACTGATCCATACAAGTGCCGCAAGACACAATCACGGTTTTAATATCCAGATAATTCAGCGTATTCGCCACACGATGGAACTGCACGCGATTCTCGGCGGTGATTTGCTGACCTTTATCATGATTGCCCGCCGAGGTCTGCGGATAACCGCAACACAGATAACCCGGAGGCAATACGGTAGTGGCGCCCACTTCATACAACATGGCTTGGGTGGCCAAGCCTACAGTGGAGAATAAGCGCTCAGAACCACAACCGGGGAAGTAGAACACCGCTTCGGAGTCATCATTCATTTTTTCTGGGTTACGAATCACCGGTACCATGGTGTCATCTTCTATCCCCAACAAAGCGCGCGAAGTCTTAGTCGGCATCGCTTTAGGCATAGGCCGATTCAAGAAATGGATCACTTGCGCTTTGACTTCTGGCTTGCCTAAGGTGGCCGGCGGACGCTTCTTAAAGCTGGCCAGCATGCCCAATTTATTCAACAAGCTATGCGCCAAGCGTTGCGCACGATAGCCTACGCCTACCATTAAATTACGCATCAGCTTGATGGTGGCAGGGTCTTTAATATTTAAGAAAGTCATGGCCAAGGCGTTGCCGGGATTGAATTGGCGCTTGCCTTGCTCACGCAAGAAATTACGCATGGCAATCGACACATCACCGAAATCAATATCGACCGGACATGGGTTATAGCAACGATGGCAGACCGTGCAATGGTCAGCGACATCATTAAACTCATCGAAATGTCGCAAGGAAATTCCGCGTCTGGTCTGTTCCTCGTAAAGGAAGGCCTCGATTAACAAGGAAGTGCCCAAGATTTTATTGCGCGGGCTATACAGCAAATTGGCTCTAGGCACATGGGTAGTACAGACTGGCTTACATTTGCCGCAACGCAAGCAATCGCTAATCGAATCAGCAATTTCACCTATGGCAGATTGCTCCATAATAATCGACTCTTGCTCTAGCAAGCCAAAGCTAGGCGTATAAGCACGCTCTAAGCCAGAACCAGCCAGCAGCTTGCCTTTGTTAAAACGTCCATGCGGATCGACTTTTTGTTTATAGGCGGTAAAGGTGTCTATGGTTTTCTGGTCTAAGAATTCCATTTTGGTAATGCCTATGCCGTGCTCGCCAGAAATCACCCCGTCCAAGCTACGCGCCAGCGCCATAATGCGTGCCACGGCAGCGTGTGCGGTTTGCATCATTTCATAATCATCGGAATTGACCGGAATATTAGTGTGCACATTGCCATCACCAGCGTGCATATGCAGCGCCACAAACACGCGGCCTTTCAGCACTTGCTGATGGATTTCATCGCAACGGGCGAGAATTTTTTCATAGCCACGACCTGCGAAAATTTGCTGCAAAGGCTGCTTCAGCTCTTGCTTCCATGAGATACGCACCTGATGCTCCTGCACCGCACGGAATACGCTTTCCACGGCTAAATGGGCATATTCATCGCCCAATACCGCTGGTGCTGCATCTAGTTGTTGCAACACCTTTTGCCAATGTTGTTGCACACTGGCCAGCAATTGTTGCGCTTGGCTTTGTTTAGATTGCAACAAGCCACTATCCACTTGCGTGTCATCGTCCTCGTGCAAAGGCAAGCTATCGCTAGATAAGAACTCAGCCAATTGTTCGACTAATTTGAGTTTGTTTTGTATCGACAACTCAATATTGATGCGCTCTATGCCATCGGAGTAATCGCCTAGACGTGGCAATGGAATCACCACATCTTCATTAATCTTAAAGGCATTGGTATGTTTGGCAATGGCCGCAGTACGTGCGCGGTCTAGCCAGAATTTCTTGCGCGCTTCTGGCGATACCGCAATAAAGCCCTCGCCGCCACGCGCATTGGCTAAACGCACAATATGCGAGGCGGTTTCGCCCACTGCGTCTTCGTCATCACTGGCGATATCGGCAATCAACACCATCTTAGGTCTGTCCGGACGATTGGCTTTGGTGGCATAGCCCACCGCCTTGATATAGCGCTCATCCATATGCTCAAGACCAGCCAACAGCGTGCTGCCGGTGGCATCGACATAGTCTTTAATTTCCACAATAGCAGGCACCGCCACCGCCACATGACCGAAAAATTCCAGACAGATGGTGCGGATATGCTTGGGCATACGATGCAGAATAAAGGTGGCAGAGGTAATTAAGCCATCGCAACCTTCTTTTTGTATGCCCGGTAAGCCGGACAAGAATTTATCGGTGACGTCTTTGCCCAAGCCGACTTTGCGGAATTGCGCGCCGGGAATTTCCAGAATCTCAGGTTCGGCCAACAAGGTTTTGCCGTCGATGTCATAGCGTGAGATACGGAAACGAGCTAGCTCGGTATCGTGTATCTTGCCTAAATTATGGTCTAGTCGCTCGACTTCTAACCAGTTAGCGTCTGGCGTGACCATGCGCCATGAAGCCAAAATATCTAGCGCGGTGCCCCACAGCACGGCTTTTTTACCGCCCGCATTGACCGCCACATTTCCGCCTATACAGCAAGCATCTGCTGAGGTTGGGTCGCAAGCAAACTCCAGCCCTGCCTCAGTCGCCGCGTCCATGGCGCGTCTGGTCACTACCCCAGCACCACAGTGCAGGGTAGGCACTTGTCTAGCCACGCCCGGCAAGCTACGCATTTCCACTTGCCCCATAAAGTCTAGTTTTTCGGTATTCACCACCGCAGACATTTTACTTAGCGGAATCGCGCCACCGGTATAACCTGTGCCACCGCCACGCGGAATAATGGTCAGCTCTAGCTCTATCAGCGCTTTGACGATAGGCGCCACTTCTTGCTCAGTATCTGGGCAAACCACCACAAACGGATATTCCACTCGCCAATCGGTGGCGTCGGTGACGTGCGAGACACGCGCCAAGCCGTCAAATTGGATATTGTCTTTGCGGGTAATTTTGCCTAGTTTGGCCAAGGCTTTTTTGCGCAACTGTGCAGTTTGCTTAAAGTCGTCCTCAAAATCCGCCACAGCCTTACGGCTGGCTTGTATCAGCTTAAGCACCAAAGGATTCTGTTGTGCGCGCTCTTGAATGGCCTCAATGCGGTGATTCAGCGCTTGGATTAGGGCACGCAAGCGCTTTTTATTATCGAGCAAATCATCTTGCAAATATGGGTTGCGTGAGACCACCCATAAATCACCCAGCACCTCGAATAACATACGGGCGGAACGACCAGTTTTGCGCTCGGCGCGTAATTGGTCTAGGGTGTGCCACATTTCTTCGCCAAGAAACCGGATAACAATTTCGCGGTCTGAAAACGAGGTGTAGTTGTAGGGGATTTCCCTTAAGCGTGTCGCCATAGTTGTAAAGCCATTCAGTAATTAAATCTGTTGGGATAAAGTCGTTCAGTTTGTTGCTGATGGGTTAAAATCTGCCCATCAAGACTGCTAAATTATAGCATGCGTCCACCCCCTATTACACTGCAAACGCTTTGTGGTTATTGGCAAGCACGCAGGGTGGCAAGCAACAAACTGGCGTATTTATGAGACTAATTCGCGCTCGCAGTTCCCTATGCGCTTAAGCTTTGCTAAATAAGGCAGTAATCAGTGAAGTAAATTGGAAAATTTAAACCTAAGCAAGCACCATGACTAAATTCAAAAGCATTTTTATTGGCCTTTCCGTATTGATACTGCTAGCGTTGATCGCTTGGCAGCTATTCAACAAACCCAGCGCACCGGCTGTGCAAATCACCACCTTGCAGCAACAACAGATAGCTTTGGCTGATCTGCGCGGCAAAACTGTGATGGTGAATTTTTGGGCGACCACCTGCCCCGGCTGCGTGGCAGAGATGCCCAAGTTGGTCAGCACATGGCAGCAATATCACCAGCAAGGTTTTGAGATTGTCGCGGTGGCGATGCAATATGACGATTTAGCGCAAATTAAAAACTTTGTTGCGCAACACCAGTTGCCGTTTATCGTCGCCTACGATGCGCAAGGCAGCATCAGTCAAGCATTCGGCAATATCAGCGTCACCCCGACTGCTTTTGTGCTCGACCCGCAAGGCAAGATCATCAATAAAACCATAGGCGATTTTAATTTCGCCAAACTTCATCAACAGTTACAAGAGCAACTTAAACAGCGTCCAATGTAAGCAAAGAAAGGCAGTGGCAAGCAAATGGAATGGATTAAAATTTGGCATATTATTTTTATGGTGACTTGGTTTGCTGGGCTATTTTATCTGCCTAGATTATTTGTCTATCACGCCATGTCGGAAGACCAAATCAGCCACGAGCGCTTCAAAATCATGGAGCGTAAATTGTTTTATGGGATTATGACGCCGGGCGGTATTCTGACCATTATTTTCGGCATGTGGTTATGGTTAGGCTATGGTTATTCTGGTGGCTGGATACACGCCAAAGTCAGTCTAGTCGTGCTATTGGTGCTGTATCATATTTATTGCGGCAAGCTGCTATTAGACTTTAAACATAATCGCAATCGTCATTCTCATGTGTATTACCGCTGGTTTAATGAGTTGCCGGTGTTGGCTCTGATTGCCATTATTATTTTGGTGGAATTAAAACCCTTCTAAGTTGGCCAACAAAGACAAAAACTACTCTTATTAAAAAATTATCCTTATTAAAAAGATGAACACTATGCAACAAATTTTAATCTGCGGCTCTATGGCCTACGACACCATTATGGTGTTCCCCGATCAATTTAAGCAGCATATCTTGCCCGACAAAATTCATATGCTCAATGTGGCGTTTTTGGTGCCTGAACTGCGCCGTGAATTTGGCGGCACCGCCGGCAATATCGCTTACAACCTGCGCTTATTAGAAGATCAGCCAGTGATTATGGCCACAGTGGGCGAGGACTTTGCCCCATATAAAGACTGGCTGGATAAGCATGGTATTTGCGATACCCATATCACCGCCATTCCCGGGCATTTCACCGCGCAGGCTTATATCACCACCGATATTGATGACAATCAAATCACCGCTTTTCACCCCGGCGCCATGAACCAATCGCATTTAAATAGCGTGCGCCAAGCCACCAATATCGGACTGGCGATTATCGCGCCAGATGGCCGTCAAGGCATGTTGCAGCACGCGCAAGAATGCGCTGACGCAGGCATTCCCTTCTTATTTGACCCCGGCCAAGGCTTGCCTATGTTTGATGGCGAGAGCTTACTCAACTTTATTCAGTTGGCGCGCTATATGGCGGTCAACGATTATGAAGCGCAAATGCTAGTAGAAAAAACCGGCTTGTCGCTACATCAATTGGCAGACCAATTAGAAGCACTAATCGTCACCAAAGGCGGGCAAGGTTCAGTGATTTATGCCGACGGAAAACAATTACAAATTGACGCGGTCAAAGCTGACAAGATTGTTGATCCCACTGGCTGTGGCGACGCCTATCGAGCAGGGTTGTTATATGGCATGATACGTGGCTGGGATTGGCTAACTTGCGGGCGCTTAGCCTCAGTGATGGGGGCGGTGAAAATCGCTAGTCGTGGTGGGCAAAATCATCAGCCCAGCAAAGCCGATATCGAACGCATTTATACCCAAGTGTTAGTTGACCAAGTGTTGCAGCAAGAGCCCGGAATGCAATTACAGTAAGACTTTTATCATGATCAATATTTATAGGAGAGTGCCATGAAAATAATACTAGCAAGGTTGGTAATCGCTGTATTCAGTTTAACCTTATTGGCTTGCGCCACATCTCGCTCTGGCGATGTGTATAGCCGTGATGACACGCGCAAAATTCAAACGGTGCGCATGGGCGTGGTAGAAAGTGTACGCACAGTCAAAATCGAAGGCACCCAAAGTAATATTGGCACGGCGACTGGCGCGGTAGTAGGCGGCATTGCCGGCTCATCGGTTGGCAGTGGCGGACGAGATTCAGCAGTGGCTGCAGTATTGGGTGCGGTGGTAGGTGGTATTGCCGGCGCAGCTGCAGAGGAATTTGCCACCCGCAAAGATGGGGTAGAACTCACCATCAAACTAGACAATGGCACGCTAGTATCAGTGGTACAAGAAGCTACAGAGCAATTTTCTCCAGGCCAGCGTGTGCGTTTGATTGAATCTGGCGGGACCACTAGGGTCAGCAAATAGCTTAAGCTTATCGCATCCCCCTTTACGCGCATCAATAGATATTTGTAGCTTGCACAAGATTAAAACATTGACCATCGCCATATGGCGTATCACGCTTCTACTACTGCATATCCTGCTGGGGCTTAGCCTAGCAGGATTTTGTTTTCCCATCTGCACAAAGGCATTGCGCCAGCGCCTCATCGTTGGCTGGTCGCAGCGTCTGCTGAATATTCTTAATCTTACCTTTAGCGTTAGCGGCAACCTCGCCATACAGCCCGGACTAGGACTGATGTTGGTCGCCAATCATATCTCTTGGCTAGATATTCATTTGATTCATGCGCTATATCCAGCCCGCTTCGTGGCTAAATCCGAAATACAGCGTTGGCCGATTTTTGGTTTCTTAGCCCAACAAGCCGGCACACTATTTATACGCCGTAGCTCCAATGTGCACGCCGCCAGCATGATGCAAACCGTGGCGACATGCCTAGCCCAAGGCGAGATCTTATGTTGCTTTCCTGAGGGGACGACTTCAGATGGATTAAGTTTATTGCCGTTTAAAGGCAGTCTGCTGCAAGCGGCGATAGCGGCGAATGTGCCTTGTCAGCCGGTGGCTTTGCGCTATTTCAATCAAGCGCAACAAGTGGATACCGATTTAGCATTTATTGGCGACACGACGCTGTTGCAAAGTATTTGGCGTATTGCCAATATCGCTCAGCCCCGCGCGCAATTGATGTTATTACCGCCTATCGCGCCGGCTGGCCATGATAGGCGCGGTTTGACCATCGCCTTGCAACATGCCATCGCGCAACAATTACATCCGCATAAGTAATTTAATGCTTGCTCCAATGCAGCGCCTGATCTGCCGGGTCGCAAGGCACTTGCCACAAACTGCCGTCTTCTAGTCTATACGCGCTGAGCTGACCGCCCCACAAACAGCCGGTATCCAAAGCAATGGTGTTATGCGAATGTTGATAGCCCAAGGCCGACCAATGACCGAATAAAATCACACTGCCCAGCGTTGCCCGTTGCGGCACTTGATACCAAGGCATATAACCAGCAGGGATACGACCAAGCTCGCCTTTAAAAGAAAATTCCATGTGCCCATGCTGGTCGCAAATACGCAAGCGCGTAAGCGCATTAGTAATCACCCGCAACCTATCCCAACCGCTGAGCGCATCATGCCAATAGTCGGGTTGATTGCCGTACATATGGCACAAAAATTCGCCATACTGCTGACCGCGCAAAGCTTGCTCAACCTCGCCCGCCAGCGCCATCACTTGTGGCACATCCCATTGCGGCAAGACCCCTGCGTGTACCAATAGATAATTGTCCTCATGGTGCGCCATTTTTTGTTGCCGCAACCAATGCAATAATTCATCGCGGTCAGGCGCTTCCAGCAAGGCTTGCAGGGTATCGCTGCGGTGCGCTGCAACCACACCATGCGCCACTACCAAGCTATGCAAATCATGATTGCCCAACACTGCCACCACTTGCCTTTGATGTTGCATCAACCATCGCAACACCTGCACCGAGCTAGGCCCACGATTGATTAAATCACCCACCAACCACAGTCTGTCTTTGGCAGAAAAGGCAATCTTGTCCAGCAATTGCTGAAACGAGTTAAAACAACCCTGAATATCACCAATCACATAGGTCGCCAAAGCTTCTCTCCCGTATCAATAAAAAAGGCGATAACGCCTCAGCATTATCGCCCACCTATTGCTCAACTGACTGAACTAGTTGGCTTTAAAACTTGCACCACTTTGATTAGCCATATAAGCCACCGCATTCGCCACCTCACCATCGGTCAGCGCCGCATTGCCACCTCGCGCCGGCATAGAGCGTATGCCTTGAATAGCATGTTTGACCAAAGTCTCATAACCCTGAGAAATACGAGGTGCCCAAGCAGATTTATCGCCTATCTTAGGCGCACCCAGCGCCCCCACCGCGTGACAAGCAGAACAAACCCCTTTCACCACTTCCTCACCCGATTTATCCACATGCGGCCCAGTTTCCACCGGCGTTAATTCCGCCACCGCCACCGGCGCAATATTCGCCTCCACGCTAGGATCAGGCTGTTTCGGGTCATCTGGCAAATGCTTGGCTTGAATACTAAACAACATCATCACAATCAGAATAATCACCAATAACGGTGCAAATAAACCACCCAATACAGCTAATACTACTTGCTTGATGGTGGTCTTAGGGAAATCCTGCTGCTCACTCATATCAATCACTTCCTACTTGGCAAAAACGTTTTAAACAAGTGCGCCATTATACTAAAAAGCCCGCGCGATAAACCACAATTAAGCCATTTGGCTTAGAGCAATTTGTTATAATGCGCCGCATCGCGCCCGTAGCTCAGTTGGATAGAGTGTTGGTTTCCGAAGCCAAAGGTCGTGGGTTCGACTCCCGCCGGGCGCGCCAAGTGTCAGCCTTTAGGTACGCGCCATAGATACCATGCGGCGATGCTGCGGTATGGTGACCATGACTGGCCAATCTTGCTGAGTTGTTGGGGGGTGATGTGGTCTATTTGTTTGAGGCGTTGGAAGCCTGCGCGTACGGCCAGATCATCGACGGGGAGGACATCTAAACGTCCCAAATTGAAGATTAGCATCATTTCTACTGTCCAGCGTCCTATGCCACGTAGGCGGGTGAGTTGGGCGATTAATTCGGTGTCGGATAATTGTTCGGCTTGGGTTAAGTCTGGCACTTGGCCATCTAGTGTGGCTTGTGCGATGCCTTGTATGCTGAGGATTTTATTGGCGGATAGGCCGCACTGGCGTAACTGTTGTGCATCCACATTGAGAAGCTGAGCGGGGCTGGGGAAGCTGTGTTCGAATAGTGCCAACATACGGCCATAAATGGCGTCGGCGGCTTTGCCATGGAGTTGCTGATAAGTGACTGCGCGGATTAAGGCTTGATATGGGGCTTGTGGCTTGGGTTGCAGGGTGCAGGCACCGACTTGTTGTAGCAGGCGCTGCCAATCGTGGTCTAGATTGGCAAGCGTGCTATAGGCTGACGCAAGCTGTGCTTGAAATGCTGCATTGGGCTCAGCGTCAGCCAAGATAGGCCTTTAGTGATGAGTAGATTCCGCTACCTTGTCCATATAAGCAAACAGAACACCGGTAACGATTAAGATGAAGTGTATGCCGACCATCCACGCCATCGGCTCGCTGCCCAAGTGTTCGATGCCAGGCGAGGATTGGTGCATGAAGGCTTTGAGCAAATCGATAGCTGAAATCGCCACGATAGAGCCTATCAATTTCAGCTTTAAGCCAGAGTAGCCTACTGTGCCCATCCACTCTGGTCTGTCCTCATGATTCTTGACGTCTATCTTAGAAACGAAATTTTCATAGCCGCTAAAAATCACCATAATCAATAAATTAGCCACCAATGTGATATCCACCAAACCTAGGATAGCTAATACCACTTCCTTTTCTGGGGTGACCAGAATATGCAAAATCAGGTGATAAAACTCTTGTAAAAACTTCACCAGCATCAGCGCCAAACCACCGACCAAGCCGAGATACATAGGCGCAAGCAGCCAGCGACTGCGGAACATTAAGGTTTCTAAAATACTCTCTAGCAATCTAGACATATTGGTTTCCTTGATAAATTTTTTTTAATCATGCGTCAGCATTATTAGCACATAGGGCGCACAATCTTGGGCGCGATGTGTAATATAGCGTCATTATAATCTGATAAGAAAGGCAACTTAAGCCTGAAAAGCGAAGTTGATCAATATTTATTTATGCAAGCTAACCCGCAATTGAATGTGCTTGGCAAGCCGCTGCAAACCTGCAGTCTGCAACCGCTCACTGGCTTTACCCGCAACGGGTGCTGTGATGCGATTGATGGCGATCGTGGCCAACATACCGTGTGTGCCGAAGTCACCGAGGCTTTTTTAGACTTTTCTAAATTGCAAGGCAACGACTTGATTACCCCTAGACCAGAATTTGATTTCCCCGGCTTACGCCCCGGCGACCGCTGGTGCTTGTGCGCGGCGCGCTGGCAACAGGCTTGTGATGCTGGGCTAGCGCCGCCGGTGGTACTAGAGGCGACTAATCAGCATGCTTTAGCTGTGATTGAGATGGCAGACTTGTTGTATCACGCCAAGCAAACTACTGCGCCTTGATCTGAGTAATCAGTAAGTCTTGTTTGTCTTCGATGACAACAAATTTAATTTTGTCGCCCGGCTTAATATTGTCCAGCATGGCGCTATCTTTGACTTTAAATGGCATGGTCATGGCGGACATGCCGATATGGGCGATTTCTTCATGTTTAATCACGATGGTATTGCTTTGCTTGACCACGCGACGCACTTCGCCATTGACCCAAGCTGGCGCTTTGCTATCGGCATGGGCTGGGGCGATTAAGCTGGTTTGAGGGGTGGAGAATACTAAGTTGGCGGCGCATAACAGACTGGCGATTAGCAGTAGTTTTTTAAACATAAAGATTCCTTGCAGAGCGAGATAAAACGGGAATCCATTGTAGCCCTAGTCAGCGCGCGCTTAAAGTGTTTTATGCGCTCGCCGATAGTCTGATTATCTTGCGCTGACGCGGGTTTTTCTAGGCTGGCTAGGCTTTTCCTTGGCAGCCTTGTCCTGCGCAGAACTGGCTTGGCTGGCCTTGGCCTGATTAGCCTTACCCGATATTTTTTTGCCCTGCTCAGATTCAATCTGTACCGACCCCACAGCCAACTCATGTTTAAGCATCTCTACCAGCTTGGCTATTGGCGTCGTCCAGTCGCCCATGCTGGGCTGACGCACCAATTTGGCATTGGGGTACCAAGGGCTATCTTCGCGCTCTAATAGCCAGCGATAGTCGGGCGAGAATGGCACTAAAATCCACAAAGGCTTGCCCAACGCGCCTGCCAAATGCGCCACACTGGTATCCACGGTAATGATTAAATCCATACAGCTAATCAGAGCGGCGGTATCGTCAAAATCATTTAATTCATCTTGATGTTGCTGCAGCTGGGGATATTGCAATATGGTGGATAAGTCATAAATGCGGTATTCCTTTTGCAGGCTATGCCACTCCACATCTAGCTGCAACAAGGCCTGTAAATCTTGCAAGGGAATACTGCGGTTGGCGTCATTGTCGTGTTTGGTAGAGCCAGACCAAACAAAACCAACGCGCATTTTTTCGCGCTTGCCTAGCGAGTTTTGCCATTTCTCTACTTTGCTTGGGTTTTGCAAATAAATACGGAATAGGCGCAGGTATGGTCTCTACCGAAGTCTTCATGGCATAAGGCAAACTCATCACCGGACAATAGGTATCAAACTGCGGAATCGGGTCGCCTTTAGAAACCAAGGTGATCTCGCAAGGCAAGGATTTCATCAAGTCATATAAAGGTTGGAATACTTCAAAAATCACATTGGCGCCCTGCTCTTTCAACAGCATCACATAGCGGGCAAATTGAATCACATCGCCGTAACCTTGCTCGGCATATACCAAGATGGTTTTGCCGGCCAGCGAATATTCACCACGCCAACCCGGGAAGGATAGTTGATAGTGCTTATCGCGCAAGCTGGGCTCTTGCAAACGCCATTCGTAAAGCTGCCAGCCTTGTGCATAATCGCCTTGCAGAATCAGCAATAAGGATTTATTTCAATGGCAACTGATATATTCCGTATTCAGCGTTAAGGCTTGGTTATAGTCTTGCATGGCTAAATCAAACAAGCCCATATCTTTGCGTAAATTGCCGCGATTATTCAGCGCTTCGTGATAGTCAGGTTTGATTTCAATGGCGCGGTTATAGTCTTCTATGGCCTGCTCTATCTCGCCCAATTTCTTGAGCCCAATGGCGCGATAGTTATAGGCCTCGGCATAATTTGGATTCATCACTATCATCTTGCTTAAAGCAAAGACCGATTCCTCAAATCTGCCCAAGGCTTTTAATACATTGCCGCGATTTAAATAGGCTTCCAGAAAATCGACTTTACGCAGCACTGCTTCGTCATAGCTTGCCAAGGCTTCTTCATGGCGCCCCAACTGTTCCAGCGCCACGCCGCGATTAAAGAATAAATACGGATTGCTGGTATCTAAAGCCATGGCTAATTCGTAAGACTCCAAGGCCATATCAAAACGATGTACACCGGCGAACGCTACCCCACGATTGAACATACTGTGTGCGTCTTTGGCTTGCAAATTGATGGCCATATCGAAATCACGAATGGCTTCATAATGTTGCTGACGTTCCAGTTGCAAATTGCCGCGCTCACGGAAAGTGAACTGAGTTAATTTTTTGAACCAGTTGTTGAGAGAGGATAGACTCATCAATT
>CAYNLW010000031.1:0-13130 GCA_964398195.1 uncultured Methylophilaceae bacterium
CTGCTAGAACCGATTAAAGTTTCTACCCCGCCTATCACCCCTTTACCGGCGATACGGGCTTCGAACATCAACTGGTTCATAAAGTATTTCAGCTCCTCAGTCCAATGTTCTGGGGTGATATGTATGCCCATCGCTTTGGAGAAATCGTGTATGCCAAACACCACGTGTTTCACCGTGGCATACTGCATTAACTCATGGGCGATTTTCAGTGAGCGTGGGTGTTCGATAATTGGCTGTATGGTGATTTTGTCATTCCAGCCGGCCAAGATATTCGACAAATCACGCACTTCTGCCGCGCCATAAGCCTCGCCAGCTTTGGCCAACATCACCACATCAATGGCGTCTGACATATCGCGGATAAAGGCGATATCTTTTTCATATTCTTCGGTACGGAAAGGATTGATACGCACCGCGATAGCAACGCTTTTCTTTTTCTCAAAAAAAGCTGGCAACTCTTGGCGCAATAACTCACGGCTCATTTCTTTTTGCCGACAGCCATCTTCTAAGTCAAAAATCAAGGTATGCGCACTGGTATTCAGCGCGTGTTTTTTCATACGCTTAGAAGCCGCTTCTAGGTCTTCATAAATGCCCTGCGCGGGAGAATATTTGACCGGCGGATAATAAAGCTGTATGCCCGGCCAATAGTCGCCCAACACGTGCGGCGACACCACCCGGCAGTAATCCGCAATCGCGTAAGGGTCAGAGTTATAGGGTTGCTCTGTCATGGTTCTGTCCTGTTCCGGCATTTAAGCTCAGCTCTTAATTTTGCTAATACTTGTTGCGCGACTGCATCAACGCCCTCATCAGATACAGTCAATAACTTCCATAATTGTTGATCGGGCAAATCCAGCAAATCATTCAGCGCCGCCATTTGTGCAGGCGTTAGCTGTGCCAAATGCTGATTGACGAAATCGACAAACAGCAAATCCAGCTCCAACATGCCGCGCCGACAGCGCCAACGCAAGCGCGCCAAAGCCGCTTGTTGCTGGCTGGCGGGGTTGCTACTGAGGCTGTTGGGGTAGCTGTGCATTTAGTCTTGTGCCAATTTGCGTTTTACTTTTAAGGCCTTGATTTCGTTAATCGCCTTAGACGGATTCAGCCCTTTAGGGCAGACATCAACGCAATTCATAATGTTATGACAGCGGTATAAACGATACGGGTCTTCTAGATTTTCTAAGCGTTCTTGTTGTGCCTGATCACGGCTATCGACAATAAAACGATAGGCCTGCATCAATCCAGCAGGGCCGACGAATTTATCGGGATTCCACCAAAACGAGGGGCAAGAGGTGGTGCAAGCACCGCACAAAATACATTCATACAAGCCATCTAATTTGGCTCTGTCTTCCGGTGACTGCAAACGCTCGGTGGCAGGCGGTGGATCGTTATTGATCAGATATGGCTTTATCGAATTGTAGTGCTCAAAAAACTGCGTCATATCGACGATTAAATCGCGTATCACAGGCAAGCCCGGCATAGGTCTTAATACGATGGGCTGTTTTAAATCCGCCAAGGGGGTGATACAAGCCAAACCATTTTTGCCATTGATATTCATCGCATCAGAACCGCATACCCCCTCGCGACAGGAGCGGCGCAAACTCAAGCTATCGTCCATTTCTTTGATCTGAATCAGGGCGTCTAGCAACATACGCGTATCGGGCGTCAGCTCGATATCGTAATCCTGCATATAGGGTTCCTTATCCACGTCTGGATTAAAGCGGTAAATCGAAAATTTCATCTCATAGCCCCTTCCAATAATGCCCTGTCTTGCACTGCCTAATAAGTTCTTGCCACCAGCGGAAAACTATCCACCGTCAGCGGTTTTAAGCGCACTGGTTTGTAATCTAAGCGATTGCCTTCGCGGTAATACAGCGAATGGCTCAGCCATTGTTGGTCATCGCGTTGCGCAAAGTCCTCGCGACAATGTGCACCACGGCTCTCTTGTCTGGCTTCCGCTGCCAACATGGTGGCTTTAGCCACCTCGATAAGATTTTGCAATTCCAAGGCTTCCACACGCGCGGTGTTGAATACCTGACTTTTATCTTGAATCATCAGATGTTGCGTACGCTCAGCGATTTGCAAGATTTGCTCACAGCCCTTGCGCATTAAATCTGGGAAGCGGAATACCCCACAATGCGCTTGCATACAGCGTCGCATAGCGTCGCCTACCTCGGCTACTTGCTCGCCATTGCTTTGTTGGTCGAGTTGATTTAAGCGCGCCAAGGTCAAATCTGCGTAGTCTTTAGGCAAGGGTTTATGCGCTTGCTGAGCGATCACTTTGACAGTGTGATTGCCGGCAGCGCGGCCGAATACCATCAGGTCTAATAAAGAGTTAGAACCCAAACGATTGGCGCCATGCACCGATACGCAAGCACATTCACCTATGGCGTATAAACCCTGCACCACTTTACCGCCATCTACTACTTGTCCGTCTAAATTGGTGGGAATGCCACCCATCATATAGTGCACGGTAGGCACCACAGGAATAGGCGATTGCGCTGGATCGACATTGGCAAATTTCATAGCGATTTTGCGTATGCCAGGCAAGCGACTTTCAATCACTTTCTCGCCCAAGTGGTCTAATTTAAGCAATACCGCTTGACCATCTGCACCCACTCCACGGCCTTGTTTAATCTCGGTGGCAATGGCGCGTGACACCACATCGCGACTGGCTAAATCCATGGCTTGCGGAGCATAACGTTGCATAAAACGTTCGCCGTCTGCGTTGACCAAATAGCCGCCCTCGCCACGCACCCCTTCGGTAATCAACACCCCAGCGCCGGCCACCCCGGTCGGATGGAATTGCCAGAACTCCATATCCTGCAAGGGGATACCTACCCGTGCCGCCATGCCCAAGCCATCGCCAGTATTGATAAAGGCATTGGTGCTGGCATGGAAGATACGTCCGGCGCCGCCAGTGGCAAATAGCGTGGCTTTGGCATGCAAGGCATACACTTGGCCGGTTTCAATTTCCATGGCGGTCACGCCTAATACATCGCCGTCTTGGTCGCGAATTAAATCGAGTGCGAACCATTCAATTAAAAAATCGGTTTTGGCATACACATTGCGCTGATACAGCGTATGCAACATGGCGTGGCCAGTTCTATCGGCCACCGCACAAGTACGCGCCACCGATTCGGCGCCGTAGCGTTTGGACATGCCACCGAATGGGCGCTGGAAAATTTTGCCGTTATCCAAACGATCGAACGGCATACCGAAATGCTCTAATTCATAAATCGCTTGTGCCGCGTTTTTGCACATAAATTCAATGGCATCTTGGTCGCCCAAATAATCCGAGCCTTTGATGGTGTCATACATATGCCAATGCCAGTTGTCTTCCCCCACATTGCCCAAAGCGGCGGCTATCCCGCCTTGCGCTGCCACGGTGTGCGAGCGCGTGGGGAATACTTTGGACAGCACCGCCACGCTAGCACCGCTCTCAGCCAGTTGTAGCGCAGCGCGTAGCCCTGCCCCACCACCGCCGACCACGATGGCATCATATTGTTTGACTTGAATCTGATTCACTGAAGTGGCACTCATTAGACTATCCAAACGATGATCAAAATAATTAAGGCATAGATGGCTGAAGCAAGCTTAGCCACCGCTTGCACCCGACTGCGCACAACAGGGTGGTGCAAATAATCCATGGTGATTTCTTTCACCCCTATCCAAGCGTGATAAATCAACGCCCAAGCAAAGATTAAGCTGCTTAACTTAAACCATAAGGGTTGACACCAAGCCTGCCAGTGTTGCGCTTGTTGCTGTATATCCAGCCCTTGTAATTCAGGCGCATCAAGCCATAGACGTAGCGGCAGCATAATGAAGTAAAGCAACATCAAACCTGCACTAATGCGCTGCCATGCCCAATCAGAAAATCCATGTGCGCTGTTTACCATATCGCCACCGCAAACCAGATTAGCAACAAGCCTGTCACCACCAGCACCACCATGCTAGAAGCGCGTGCATAGCGCAAACGCAAGCCTAGATGAGCGTCTAATGCCAAGTGACGTATGCCAGCGCAGGCATGATGGAAAAATGCCCATGCCAGCAGGATTAGCAACAGTTTCACTAGCAGGGAATGGAGTAAGCCCTGCGCTAACTGATACGCTGAATCACCGCTGACAGTGAGCCACAACAACGCCAACCAAAACGGCAAACTTACAAATAACAGCGCACCACTGACACGATGCATAATCGACACCAAGGCCGGTACCGGCAGGCGTATGGTCAGTAGATTTAAATTTTTAGGTCTTTGCCTAGCCATTATTCACCCCGTCTAGCCGCCTCTGCTACGCTGGCAGAAACGCGTTCTTTTAAGCGTGGATCAAAAGGTTTAGGAATAATGTATTGCTTGCCAAAGCTTAAGCTGGACAAGTTATATGCCTTCAACACTTCCTCCGGCACAGGCTCACGCGCCAACTCAGCCAAGGCTTTGGCAGCGGCCACTTGCATGCCTATGGTGATTTGTTTAGCGCGCGCATCTAGCGCACCTCTAAATAAATACGGAAAGCACAAAGCGTTATTCACTTGATTAGGAAAATCTGAACGACCGGTGGCCATTAAAATATCATCACGCACTTGATGCGCCAGCGACGGCAAAATTTCTGGATCGGGGTTAGCCAAGGCAAATACCACAGGATTTTTCGCCATCTTGCTTAATAGCTCAGCGGGCAAGGCATTGGCGGCAGATACACCGATAAACACATCAGCGTCCTGCATGGCATCGGCTAAAGTATGAATATCGCGGCTAGTCGCCAACTCACGATTCATATCATGCAAATCGGCTCTATCAGCGCGTATCACTCCTTGCTTATCTAGCATCACAATATGTTGCGCGCCCATGGTTTTTAATAAGCGCGCACAAGCACAACCCGCTGCGCCAGCGCCTAAAAATACGATACGCGCCTGCGCCAATTGTTTACCTTGCAAATGCAGGGCATTTAACAAGGCCGCGCCGACGATTACCGCAGTGCCATGTTGGTCATCGTGAAACACCGGGATATCCAAACGCTCGCGCAATTCTTTTTCTATGCGAAAGCAATGCGGCGCAGCAATATCTTCTAGATTAATGCCACCAAAGGTCGGGGCAATATTCACTACTGTTTCAATAAAAGCCTCTACGCTAGGCGCAGTGACTTCGATATCAAACACATCGATATCGGCAAAGCGCTTAAACAATACCGCCTTGCCTTCCATCACCGGCTTGCTGGCCAAGGCACCCATATTGCCCAAGCCTAATACTGCGGTACCATCGGTAATCACCGCGACTAGATTGCCTTTATTGGTATATTGATAGGCCAAGCTGGCATCGCGATTGATTTCGCGCACGGGCTCAGCCACACCTGGGGTATAAGCCAAGGATAAATCGGCTTGCGTGGCGCAGGGCTTGGAAGATTCCACCGATAGCTTGCCCGGTTTAGGAAACTGATGGTAATGCAAGGCTTGTTGTTTTAAATCCGACATAAAAATCTCCCCAATATTGCTTGTGCGTATGCCGCGATGGCATCACGCGCCACTATTCCAAATCTGCTTGATAGTGATAGTAGTCCGTTAAACACAAGCCCAAACGCCATTCCAAAGGACGATTGCCATAGCTATAAGCAATGCGTTCAATTTGTAATAATGGTGTGGCTTTTTTCAGACCTAGCGCACGCGCCACTTCGGCAGGCGCCTCTACAGCACGAATTTCCTCATGTGCCCCTATCATAGGAATGCCATACAGCTCTTCATACATTCTGTATAGCGAACCCTTGTAATCATCGACTTGCTTGCCGTTTAAGCCATTAAATTCTTGTGCTGGCAACACGATATGGTCATAAATAAGTGGGCGACCAGCAAAGATTAATAAACGTTTGATTTCGATAATGGCAGCGCCGGTTTTTAGATTTAATTTTTTGGCCACCTTGGCGCTGGCTTTGCCACGCACACAAGAAATCAATTGATTTTGCGGCAAGGCTTTCTTGCCATCTGGCCCAGCCAACCGCAAAAAGCGCAACTTTTGCACTTCTGCATTATGCGTGCTGACATAAGTGCCCTTGCCTTGTCTGCGCGTCAAAATATTTTCTGACACCATAGCATCGATGGCTTTTCGCACTGTGCCTTGGCTTACCTGAAAGCGCGCAGCCAATTCCATTTCGCTAGGAATCAGCTCGCCAGCGCGCCATTCGCCATCAATCAAACTCTGCGTCAGCATGCGCTTGATCTGCTCATACAGCGGCTGATAAGTCAGGATGTTAGAAGCTACGTTATTCATCATGTTGCCAAGTTTACAACAACAGTTTTGTAAAAGTCTAGAGTTTTATGTCTTATATAAGATATCTTTTTATTGACATGATTTTTTTTGCTAGATAAAATCAAATGAAGCGCAAATTTTTTTCAGCTGCGCAAAATTTCAGGGAAGGTTTGAGATGGCATCGACAGCACAACAAATAGCAAAAAAGCCAAATACGATGGGACTGAATAGCCTATTCCGGCCGCGCAGATCTATGCTGTATGTGCCGGGTTGCAATACACGCTATATCAATAAAGCGCGTTCGTTGCACGCCGATTCTATTATTCTCGACTTAGGCAATCCTATTCTGATTGAAGCCAAAGAACAGTCACGCGCTAATGTGGTCGAGGCGCTACAACAAGGTGGGTTTGGTTCGCGTGAAGTCGTGGTCAGAGTGAACGATATCGATTCGCCTTGGGGCAAAGATGATATTTACGCAGTGGCCAATTTAGGCGCAGACGCTATCTTGTTTCCTAATATCGATACCAAACAAGATGTATTAACCGTATTGGATATGTTGGCTGACGCTGGCAATAGCGAAGTGCCGATTATGGTGATGATAGAAAGTCCTTTGGCAGTATTACATGCCGAGGAAATCGCCAGCGCTTCAGACCGTATCGCTTGTATGGTGATGGCTACTTCGGATTTGTTATCGCATTTGCGTGGCCGCGTCACTTATGAACGGCTACCCTTATTAACCAGCTTATCTATGGTGCAACTCGCCGCGCGCGCTTATGGCCGCTCTATCGTCGATGGCATCAGCACCAATCTTAAAGATATGCACGCCTTTGAATACGCATGTCGTATGGGTAGAGATTTAGGCTTAGATGGCAAGACCTTGGTCCACCCCTTGCAATTAGATTATTGCAACGACGCCTATACCCCCAAACGCGAAGAAGTGGAATTAGCCAAAGAAGTGATCGCTGCCCTTGCTGCCGCCAATGCGGCGGGACGTGGCACGGTAGTAGTAGAAGGCAGACTAATTGAGCGTCACCAAGTGGAAGCGGCCAAGCGCTTGCTCACACTAAGTGAAATGATACAAACGCTAGAGACTGAGAGTGAAGCGCATGAGTAAAAGTCCAACCGGCAATTTCTTTGAACACTTTTATCTAGGCCAAGTGTTTCACCACGCCACGCCGCGCACCATCAGCGATGGCGATAGCGCCTTATATATCGCCCTGACTGGTGCGCGCCATGTGCTTTCTAGCGCTGATACTGTGGCGCATGCCATGGGCTATCAGCGCAGAGTGGTCGATGATTTATTGGCGTTTCATATCGCGTTGGGCAAAACCGTGCCGGATATTTCTATCAATGCGGTGGCCAATTTGGGTTATGCGCAAGTGAAATTTTTACGCCCGATTTATGCCGGCGATACGCTCTGCAGCAAATCCACAGTGATAGGCCTGAAGCAAAATTCTGATGGCAAAAGCGGTGTGGTGTATGTGCAATGCGAAGCGATGAATCAAAACCACCAAGTGGTCATGACTTGGATACGTTGGGTGATGGTGCGCAAACAAGATCAGCAGCTGCCCGCGCCCGCCACCGTGATTCCAGAATTAAGCAAAGTGGTCAATGTGAATGATTTAAGTATCGCCAGCGAGGTCAGCTATCAATTATTTGATACGCAAATTACTGGCAGTGATTTTGTCTGGGATGACTATCAAGTGGATGAACAAATCCATCATCCGTCAGGCATGACCATAGACGAAAGCGACCATACCTTGGCCACCAAGCTGTATCAAAATCCAGCCAGACTGCATTTTGATGCCAGTCTTTCCACCTATCAAAAACGCTTGGTGTTTGGCGGGCATATTATTTCTGTCGCCCGTGCACTGAGTTATGAGGGCTTGGAAAATGCCCTCAGCATCGCTGCCATCAATGGCGGCTCGCACTGCAACCCCACTTTCGCTGGCGACACCATTTATGCGCACAGCCAAGTGCTAGATAAGTGGCAAATTCCGCATAGACAAGATGTAGGCGCGCTGCGCTTGCGCTTGTTAGCAGTGAAAAACCAGCGCTTGGACGATGTCGCACAAGCGCTACAAGAACAGGACGGCAAACGTGTTTATCAAGCCAATGTGGTATTGGATTTGGATTACACCGTGCTGATGCCGAGAAAATCCAATTGATGAAACGCCAGTCCAGATAACAGGAAGGAAATGATTGTGAATGCACTTGTACATCCCAATGAAGCATTATTTAAAGGCGAAAAAGCTTTTCCGGTAATCCCCAGTTGTGAGCATTTTGCTGGCAGCGAAAAACTGATATTGAAAGCGCTACAAATTCAAGCGGAATTAGGGCCTATCTTTGATATCACTTGTGATTGCGAAGATGGCGCGGCCGCCGGACAAGAGCGCGAACACGCCGAGATGATAGTGCGCGTACTGAGCTCTGAGGCCAATCAACACAAAATGGCAGGCGTCAGAATTCACGACTACACCCATGCTGCTTGGCGGCAAGATGTGGATATTTTTATTCAACAGCTAGGCAATATCCTTGCCTATATCACCATCCCCAAATCGACCAATGCACAACAGGTCAAGGAGATTATTGAGTACATACAAAACAAATGTCGCGAATGTGGCATTCAGCGCGAAATTCCTATACACGTGCTGATTGAAACCCACGGCGCATTACATCAGGTATTCCAGATTGCCTGCTTGCCCTGGATTCAAGTGTTAGATTTTGGCCTCATGGATTTCGTCAGCGGACATCACGGAGCAATCCCTGCTGCCGCCATGCGCAGTCCAGGTCAATTTGAGCATCGTCTGCTGGCTCGTGCCAAGGCGGAAGTGGTTGCCGCCGCATTAATGCACGGTATCGTGCCAGCACACAATGTCTCATTAGACCTGAAAAACGTTGAGGCCACTTTTAATGACGCCAGCCGAGCTCGCAACGAGTTTGGTTTCTTAAGAATGTGGAGCATCTATCCCACCCAAATTCAGGCCATCGTCGATGCCATGAAGCCGAATTTGGACGAAGTGCAAGATGCCGCCGATATTCTTATCGCAGCGCAACAGGCCAACTGGGGGCCGATACAACACAAAGGCGAACTGCACGATAGAGCCACTTATCGTTATTACTGGGAAATTTTGCAGAAAGCCAAAATTTCTGCGGTCAACATTCCCGCCAGTGCGGCGCAAGCCTTCTTCTAGTGCAAGATTTTGTAAGGAAATTGGATATGAGTATGACTAGCGCAGGCGCCCGTTTTAGAGCCGCCGTCCAAGCAGAAAAGCCGCTACAAATTATCGGCGCAATTAATGCCTATCACGCCAAGCTGGCTGAGCAAAGCGGCTTTAAAGCCATTTACTTATCCGGTGGCGGCGTGGCAGCCGGCTCTTTGGGCTTGCCCGACTTGGGTATTTCCACCATGGACGATGTGCTGACCGACGTCAGACGCATTACCGACGCCACCGACACCCCCTTGTTGGTGGATATTGATACCGGTTGGGGCGGTGCTTTTAATATCGCTAGAGCGGTCAAATCAGTATGCAAAATGGGCGCGGCGGCGGTGCATATCGAAGACCAAGTGCAAGCCAAACGCTGTGGTCATAGACCCAATAAAGCCATCGTCAGCCAAGCTGAAATGGTCGATAGAGTGAAAGCTGCGGTGGACGCCAAGCCAGATGAAAATTTTGTCATTATGGCGCGCACCGATGCCTTGGCGGTAGAAGGCTTACAGTCGGCGATAGACCGCGCCTGTGCTTGTGTAGAGGCCGGTGCCGATATGATCTTCCCAGAGGCGATGACCGAATTAGCCATGTATCAACAGTTTGCCCAAGCGGTCAAGGTGCCGGTGCTAGCCAATATCACCGAGTTTGGTTCCACCCCTTTATTTACCGTAGCGCAATTAGCCAGCGTCGATGTCAGCATGGTGCTGTATCCGCTATCCGCTTTCCGCGCCATGAATCAGGCGGCGCTCAAGGTGTATCAAGCGGTCAAACGCGATGGCACGCAACAAAACGTCTTAGATTTGATGCAAACCCGTATGGAGTTATATGACCATTTGGGTTACCACGAATATGAGCAAAAGCTAGATCAGCTTTTTCAACAATAAAAAACTAGCAAGCACTGGCCGCCAATTCGCTAGCCAATCTTGAATAGCCAATATTAAACGCAGGGAGAATATTGATGAGTAGCACAGCACCCACCAACAGTGAACCAAAACGCAAAAAGGGCGTGGCCTTATCCGGCGTGGTGGCTGGCATTTCCGCCATCTGCACGGTAGGCCATAGCGGTAATGACTTGCACTATCGTGGCTACGATATTTTAGATTTAGCCAAACACGCCACCTTTGAAGAAGTGGCCTATTTGCTGATTTATGGCGAACTGCCAAATGCCCAGCAATTACAGGCCTATCATCAAAAGCTCAAACAATTGCGCGACCTGCCAGCGGCTTTAAAAACCGTGTTAGAACAAATCCCCGCCAACGCCCACCCGATGGACGTGATGCGCACCGGCTGTTCTATGTTAGGCACCTTAGAACAAGAAGCGGCCGACCATTCGGTGCAGGGCGCCAAAGATATCGCCGACCGACTGATTTCCTGCTTTGGTTCTATTCTTTTGTATTGGTACCACTTTAGCCATCACAACAGACGCATAGACTGCGTGACTGATGATGACTCCATCGCCGGTCACTTTTTGCATTTATTACACGGCAAGCGTCCTTCGCCTTTGCACGAAGAATGTATGAATACCTCTTTGGTGTTATACGCCGAGCATGAATTTAACGCTTCGACCTTTACTGCACGAGTCATCGCCGGCACCTTGGCGGATATCTATTCCAGCATTAGCGGTGCCATTGGCGCCTTAAGCGGCCCTAAACATGGTGGCGCTAACGAAGCGGCCATGGAAATTATCGCCCGCTATCGCAACCCCGATGAAGCCGAGGCCGATATTATGCGACGCATGGCCAATAAGGAAATCATCATAGGCTTTGGCCATCCGGTCTATACCATTGCTGACCCACGCAATGTGGCCATCAAAGAAGTATCGCGTCGGCTGTGCGAAGCCGGCGGCAATATGAATTTATTTAATATCTCCGACCGCATAGAACAGACCATGTGGCGCGAGAAAAAAATGTTCCCGAATCTCGATTGGTACAGTGCATCGAGTTATCACATGATGGGGGTTCCTACTGCCATGTTTACCCCCATTTTTGTGATTTCACGGACCACTGGCTGGGCGGCGCATGTGATTGAACAGCGCATCGATAACAAGATTATCCGCCCCAATGCCGAATATAACGGACCAGAAAATCGTGCTTTTGTCCCTATGAACCAACGTTAATTATCAGAAAGAAATTGTTATGTCAGCCCATATTTCCAATGTAAGACCCGATCCTGATCAAGTGCTGGTGGATATCGCCGACTATGTCTTGAACTATCAAATCAATAGCGATGAAGCTTACGATACCGCGCGCAACTGTCTGATCGACACCTTGGGCTGCGGCCTAGAAGCCTTGTCCTACCCCGCTTGCACCAAGCTACTTGGCCCTATCGTAGCAGGCACAGTAGTGCCCAATGGCGCCAAAGTGCCGGGCACCTCGTTTCAACTAGACCCAGTGCAAGCCGCTTTTAATATCGGCGCCATGATACGTTGGCTAGATTTCAACGACACTTGGCTGGCCGCGGAGTGGGGACACCCGTCAGATAATTTAGGTGGCATTTTAGCCACCGCTGACTGGTTATCACGCACCCGTGTCAGCCAAGGCAAAGCGCCTTTAAGCATGCGTGATGTGCTGACTGCGATGATTAAAGCGCATGAAATTCAAGGCGTATTAGCGCTAGAAAACAGCTTTAATCGAGTAGGCATAGACCACGTGATTTTGGTCAAAGTGGCCTCTACTGCGGTGGTCGCCGGTATGTTAGGCGCTAATCGTGAGGAGTTAATCAATGCCGTTTCTAACGCATGGATAGATGGCCAAGCCTTGCGCACTTATCGCCACGCACCGAATACTGGCTCACGCAAATCTTGGGCAGCCGGCGATGCCACCAGTCGCGCTGTGCGCCTTGCGCTGATGGCACTGAAAGGCGAAATGGGTTATCCCTCTGCGCTAAGCGCCAAAGGCTGGGGCTTTTATGATGTGTTATTCAAAGGCCAACCATTTAAATTCCAGCGCCCCTATGGCAGCTATGTGATGGAGCAAGTGTTATTTAAGATTTCTTTCCCTGCCGAGTTCCACGCGCAGACCGCCGTCGAATGCGCATTCGCCTTGCATCAACAAGTGGGCAATCGCTTGGATAGCATGGAAAAAATCCAGCAAATCGACAAGATTGTGATTACCACCCATGAATCCGCCATACGCATTATTGATAAGAGCGGCCCATTAGCCAATCCAGCCGACCGCGATCATTGTATTCAGTATATGAGCGCAGTCGGTCTGCTCAAGGGCAATCTGACTGCGGCAGATTATGAAGATGATGTCGCGGCCGACCCGCGTATTGATGCGCTGCGCGACAAGATGCAGTGCGTAGAAAATGCCCAATACACTAAGGACTACTTAGACCCCGACAAACGTTCTATTGCCAATGCCATACAGATTTTCTTTAAAGATGGCAGCCACTCGGACAATGTCGCGGTGGAATATCCTATCGGCCACCGCCGCCGTCGTGCCGAGGGGATTCCTGAGTTGGTCAAAAAATTCAAAGTGAATTTAGCGCGCCGTTTCCCTGCCAAACAACAGCAGGCCATTTGGGCGGTTTGCCAACAGCAAAAAACGCTAGAAGCCATGCCTGTGCATGAATTTGTCAACCTATTTGAGATTTAGTGAGTCATCGGTGAACGCTATGTTGCAAGCCTACCAAACCCACCAACAAGACCGTGCAGCGCAAGGATTGCCGCCGTTGCCGTTGCATGCTGA
>CAYNLW010000032.1:0-12582 GCA_964398195.1 uncultured Methylophilaceae bacterium
CCGATAGAGAAGCCATCGAAGTATTGCAGGAATTGTTCCGCCAATAGGGCATTGGCAGGAATCTCGCACATCATAATCAAACGCAAGCCGTTTTCACCGCGTTTTAAACCATTGGACGCTAGAATCTCAGTGACTGCTTTGGCTTCTTCTAAAGTGCGCACAAATGGAATCATAATTTCCACATTGGTAAGCCCCATCACTTCACGCACTTTTTTCATGGCTTGGCATTCCATGGCAAAACACTCTTTAAAGTCCTCTGCCATATAACGCGCCGCGCCACGGAAACCTATCATAGGATTTTCTTCGTCCGGTTCGTAGATTTCACCACCGATTAATTTTTTGTACTCATTCGATTTAAAGTCAGAAGTACGCACGATGACAGGCTTAGGATAAAAAGCTGCGGCAATGGTGGCGACACCTTCGGCCACTTTGTCGATATAAAACTGTTTAGGGCTAGCATAACCACGTGCACGATTGCGTATAGTGGTTTGCATGGTGGCTGGCATAGCGTCCACGTTTAAAATGGCTTTGGGGTGTATGCCCACCATATTGTTAATCACAAACTCTAAGCGCGCCAAACCTACGCCATCATTAGGCGTTTTGGCAAAGCTAAATGCCATATCGGGGTTGCCCACATTCATCATAATCTTGCAAGGCGCTTGCGCCAGTTCGTCATTGGCTTGGGTGCTCACTTCAAAGTCCAGCGCGCCATGATAAACAAAGCCGGTTTCACCCTCTGCACAAGATACGGTCACGGTTTCACCTTCACGCAACACGTCAGTCGCATTGACCGAGCCTACGATGGCCGGAATACCTAACTCACGGGCAATAATCGCAGCATGACAAGTGCGCCCACCACGATTGGTGACCAAGGCGCTGGCGCGCTTCATCACTGGCTCCCAGTTGGGGTCTGTCATATCTGCCACGAGAATATCGCCAGGTTGCACCAAATGCATATCGGCGGGATCGAGCACGATACGCACTGGACCTACGCCGACTTTTTGCGTTACCGCACGACCGACTACCAAGGGCTTAGCCGAGTGTTTTTGCAGGCTATAGGTTTCTGTTACCAATTTGCCAGCTTCTTGCGATTTCACTGTTTCTGGGCGTGCTTGCAAGATATATAGCTTGTTATCCACTCCATTTTTGCCCCACTCGATATCCATAGGGCAGCCATAGTGCTGCTCAATGGTCATGGCGTATTGCGCCAGCTCCAGCACATCGCTATCGCTTAAAGAATAGACATCGCGCTGTGCTTCTGCCACTTCTTCGGTATGGGTGCTTTTGCCAGCTGCGGTGGCATTGCTAAATACCATCTTAATCAGCTTAGAACCCATGGTGCGGCGCACGATGGCGGGTTTGCCTTGCGCCAACAAAGGTTTGTGTACATAAAATTCGTCAGGATTGACCGCGCCTTGCACCACCGTTTCGCCCAAGCCATAAGATGAGGTGATAAACACCACGTCTTTAAAACCGGATTCGGTATCTATGGTAAACATCACACCGGCGCAACCGATATCGCTGCGCACCATTTGTTGCACCCCGGCGGACAGCGCTACATCAGCGTGCACAAAGCCTTTGTGCACACGATAGGAAATTGCGCGGTCATTGTATAAAGAAGCAAACACTTCTTTGATAGCGAGCAGGATATTGTCCAAGCCTTGGATATTTAAGAAGCTCTCTTGCTGGCCTGCAAAGGAAGCGTCGGGCAAGTCCTCAGCGGTGGCAGAAGAACGCACTGCAAACGATGCGCCTTGGCCAGATTTATCAGTCAGGATTTGGTAGTTCTCGGCGATGGCCTTTTCTAAAGCAGCGGGGAAGGGGGCTTGCATAATCCATGCGCGGATTTGTTTGCCACATTCGGCCAAGGCGATGGTGTCATCGACATTTAAATTTTCTAGCGCAGCGATAATCTTTTGATCTAGGCCGTTTTGCGCTAAAAACTCACGATAAGCATCAGCAGTGGTTGCGAAACCGGTTGGCACACGCACGCCTTTGGCGGATAACTGGGAAATCATTTCACCTAAAGAGGCGTTTTTACCACCCACATGAGGCACATCTGTGTTGCGTAGTTGTTCAAAAGGAATCACATGGACTGACATAAAAATTCTCCGCTGCTACTATCTGGCTTAGCCGATAAATATTTATTTTCAATAAGTTGTAATGGATATTTAATACAGATATTTAAGTATTAACTGAACTACTTTAGTAGATTCATGTTAAATTATAGCAGGTTGCAGCATAGTTTATTTTCACTTTGGAGAAATCATATGGCTCAGAAAGCAGGCCAACAGGACTTTTTACATTTGTTGGAGCAAACCGTGAACAATTCATGTTTATGCAAATTGCGTGAACATTGCCCTGATAAATCCGCCCCTGAATGTTTAAAAGATAAAAACATCTACCTCAATGTGCGCGCCGCTATGCAGGCAGATCAGTCGCATTAATCTGGCAAGCGCAAGTTAAATGTCGCAACCGCTTAAAGTCGCTCAAATAAGCAAAAAATAGCGCGTATGCCCGCCAAATATGCACCAGCATTGAAACTACTAGATTGAATAAAACTAGCTGAACAAAACTAGATTGATTAAAAATTAGATTGATTGAAAGTGATCTCCATGTCCCGTATGAATTTCCTCTTACCTATCTTGATGGCTTTGGCCTTATTAGCTTGTGAGCGCAAGCCAGCGCCTGCCGCCGCTGACCCACAAAAAATGCTGTTACCGGTGACTGTGCTAGAAATGAATAGCACGCAAGTGCCGATACAAAGCGAAGCGGTGGCGCAAACCGAGGGCGCCAAAGAAGTTGAAATTCGTCCGCGCGTAGGGGGGATTCTGTTGAAGCGTTTATATAACGAGGGCGAGTCGGTCAAAGCTGGGCAAACCATGTTTAGAATCGACCCTGCGCCTTTTGAGATTGCTCTGCAACAAGCCAAAGCCGCTTATGCTGCTGCCAAAGCTAGAGTGGAGCAGACTAGCCGCGAAGAAAAGCGTCTTAAGGGCTTATTAGCCAGTCAGTCGATTAGTCAGCGCGAGTTTGATAATGCCACTTCTGATGCGGCCACCGCGCAAGCCAATTTATTGCAAGCGCAGGCCAGCGTTAAAGAAGCCGAATTAAATTTGTCTTACACCAATGTGGTGGCGCCTGTCAGCGGGGTTTCTGGGCGCTTTCAGTTTTCTGAAGGGGCGCTGGTGTCAGCCAATACCAGCTTGCTAACCACCATTGCGCAAATCGACCCGATATGGGTGCGCTTTAGTTTGTCGGAAACTGAATTGGCCGCTGTGGGTGGTTTTTTAAATGAACAAAAAGTCAAACAAGTCAGCTTGATTCTGCCCGATGGTAGCGAATATCCAGTCAAGGGCAAAATCAACTTTACCGCCAGTCAGATAGACCCCAATTTAGGCACGCAACAATTACGCGCCAGTTTTGAAAATCCGCAACACAACTTATTACCCGGCCAATTTGTGCGCGCCAGAGTGGTGACTGGTCAACGCGATGGCGTATTCCTATTGCCGCTGACCGCCGTATTAAATGGCGAGCAGGGCAAATTCGTGTTTGTCGCTGAAAAGCAAGGCGATGCCAGCATTGCGCAAGTTAGACCTATACAAGAAGCGGGTTGGTACCAAAATCAATGGGTGGTGGTAGGCGGCTTAAAACAAGTCGAACAAGTGGTGGTGGATAATCTTATCAAAGTGCGCCCAGGTGCGGGCCTAGCGCCTCATGCAGCAGCCAATCCAGCCAATGCAGCGCCGCAGGGTGATAGCTGCAATGCCGCAGCAGCCCATGTCGCCAAGCATTAGGGCCTGAAGCATGACCAAATTCTTTATTACCCGTCCTATTTTTGCTTCCGTACTATCCATCATTATCGTGCTGGCTGGCCTAGCGGCGGCGTTTAAATTGCCGATTGCGCAATATCCGCAAATCGCCCCACCTACTGTGCAAATCACCGCCACCTATCCGGGTGCTAGCGCAGATACGCTATCCAAAACCGTGGCGGCGCCTATCGAAGAACAGCTGAGCGGTGTGGACAATCTGTTGTATTTCAACTCTAGCGCTGATTCTAGTGGCACTTTAGTCATCACTGCCACCTTTGAGGTCGGCACCGATGTTGACCAAGCCACCTTTAATGTCAGTAACCGTGTCAATATCGCCATGCCACGTCTGCCTGAAGATGTCAGACGCAATGGCGTGATCGTGCAAAAGAAATCCAATGATATTTTGCTAGTGGTGATGCTGACCTCAAAAAACCAGCAGCACGACCGCTTATATTTGAGCAACTACGCTACGCTGAATATCGTAGATGAATTAAAACGCATCAAAGGTGTGGGCGATGTCACGGTGTTTGGCGGTCAGGATTACTCTATGCGCATATGGTTGCGGCCTGACCGCATGGCGCAACTAGGGGTCAGCACCAGCGATATCGCCGCCGCCATCGCGGCACAAAATAGCCAATATGCGGCGGGCAAGATAGGGCAAGAGCCAGCGCCCAACTCACAACAATTGGTTTACACCGTGACTGCTAAAGGGCGCTTATTAGACGCAGAGCAGTTCGGCAATATTATCTTGCGTGCGCAAGGGCCGAATGGCGTGCTATATCTTAAAGATGTGGCGCGTGTGGAACTAGGGGCGCAAAACTATAATGTGACTTCTGCGCTAGATGGCCAAGCGGGGGTGGCGATTCCAGTATTCCTGCAAACCGGCGCCAATGCGTTGGATACCGCCGCCAATATCAAAGCCAAAATGCATGAGTTGCAACAAGGCTTTCCTAAAGGCATGCAATTCACTATCCCTTATGACACCAGCGATTTTGTCAAAGCCACCATTAACGAAGTGTTCCATACCTTTGGTGAAGCGCTGATTTTAGTGGTGTTGGTGGTGTTCTTATTCCTGCAAAGCTGGCGCGCCACGCTGATTCCCATTATTGCCGTGCCGATTTCTTTGGTGGGCACCTTTGCAGGACTATATTTATTTGGCTTTTCTATCAATTTATTGACCTTATTCGCCATGATTTTGGCCATAGGTATCGTGGTCGATGATGCCATTGTGGTGCTGGAAAACACCGAGCGATTGATGAAAGAAGAGGGCTTAGACCCGCTGCATGCCGCCATGAAATCTATACACCAAGTGGAAGCGGCGGTGATAGCCATCGTCTTGGTGCTGTGTGCGGTGTTTGTGCCGGTGGCCTTCCAAGGGGGTATTGCCGGTGAGTTGTATCGTCAGTTTGCCGTGACGGTGGCGATTGCGGTGGTCATTTCCGGGATAGTCGCGTTGACCTTAACGCCTGCACTGTGCGCCATGATTTTGTCGCAACAGCATCAGCAAAACCGTTTCTTTCAATGGTTTAATCAAAAATTCGCGCGCTTAACGCAACTGTATAGCCAAATGGTAGGCGCTACCTTAAAGCACAAAATCATCGGTGCTGCGGTATTTGCCGGCATTATCGTGGCGGTCAGTTTGCTGTTTAGAATCGTGCCAGCCGGCTTTGTGCCGCCAGAAGATCAGGGTTATGTGGTGACCATCGTGATGATGCCAGATGGCGCTACGCTGACGCGCACCACGCGCACTACAGAAAATGTGCGTGCTGCCATCGCGCCCGACCCAGCCGTGGCGCATGAGTTTGCCGTGAATGGCTTTGAGTTATTGACCGGCGCCAATAAGACCAATGCCGCCACCATGTTTGTGCGGCTTAAGGATTGGAAACAACGCGATAAATCAGCGCAAGATATCGTCAATCAATTATTCGGGATAGGCATGAGCCAGCCTGACGGCTTAGCCATTGCGGTCAATCCGCCCTCTATACGCGGCTTAGGCTCGGCCGGTGGCTTTGAGGTATATGTGCAAAGTCAGCGCGATATGGACGCGATTAAATTGTCGCAAGTGACCAATAGCTTTTTAGAGGTATTAAGAGCGGAACCTAGATTAACCGGCCTAAATAGTTTCTTCCGCCCCACTGTGCCGCAATTATTTATCGAAGTGGACGAGGCCAAAGCTTTATCTCAGGGCATACGCATCGCCGATATCTATGCCACCTTGCAAAGCACCATGGGCTCGTATTACGTCAATGACTTTACTAAAAATGGCCGTACCTATCGGGTGCAACTACAAGCCGAACCGGAATATCGTATGACCCCGCAAGATATCGGTCGCGTGTATGTGCGTAGCCAAGCGGCACCCGGCGCGACGCAGGGCAATATGATTCCGATTTCCGCCATCAGTCGCGTCAGCGATGTATTGGGCGCTGAGCAATTAGAGCGTTATAACGGCTTGCTATCGGCCAAGATATTCGGCAGTGGCGCCCCCAGCGTTAGCTCTGGTGAGGCGATACAAGTGGTCGAACAATTAGCCAAAGTCAATCTGCCCGATGGCTATAAAATTGCTTGGACTGCGCAAGCCTATCAAGAGAAACGCACTGGCAATGCCGCGCTATTTGCTTTTGGTTTTGCCATCATTATGGTGTTCTTGATTTTGGCTGCGCAATTTGAAACTTGGTCATTGCCTTTGGCGGTGATTATGGCGGTGCCATTCGCCATGACAGGCGCACTATTGGCGGTATTGGCGCGAGGCATGACCAATGATATCTATTTCCAAATCGGCTTAATCACCTTGATAGGCTTGGCGGCTAAAAATGCCATCTTAATCGTGGAATTTGCCAGCCAAAAAATGGAGCAAGGGGTGCCTGCCCCGCAAGCCGCTCTGGAAGCGGCTCGCCTGCGCTTTAGACCGATAGTGATGACGTCCATGGCCTTTGTATTAGGCATTATTCCGCTGGTATTCGCCACTGGCGCGGGTGCCGCGGCAAGACAGTCTATGGGCACAGGGGTATTTGGTGGCATGTTGATGGCGACCTTTGTGGCGACCATTTTTATCCCATTATTTTTTACTTGGTTAAGTGGCAAACATATCCGTCAACACGGACATTTGCCCGAGGACCATATCAAGCAGGAAAGTTAAGTTGGCATGAATCTATCTGTAATCCCTTGCAATCGCTTGGTTGCGCGCACTTATTTAATTGCCTTGGCATTGCTGTTGACAGGCTTAAGTGGCTGCCAGTTGATGCCGGAATTTAAGCGCCCAGCGATAGACTTGCCTGAGCAATTTAATAGCCAATTAAATGCGCCGGCAGATGTACAGTTAAGTGGTGAATGGTGGCGTTTGTATAACGATGCCGAACTGAATGCTTTGGTCGATCAGGCGATGCAACATAATCCCAATGTGGCGATGGCGGTGGCCAATATCGAGCAAGCCGATGCGTATCTGCGTGAGATAGGGGCGGCTTTATTGCCTGAAGTCGGTTTGCAAGGTAGCGCGACAGAAAATCGCGTGACAGAACGCGGTCAGTTTCCCATTTTCCCCGGCTTCGAGCCACGACGCTCTACATTTACATTTCGCTTTGCCAGTAGCTTTGAATTAGATTTTTGGGGCAAATTGCGCTCTGCCAAAGCCTCTGCTAGAGCCAGCGCGATGGCTAGCCGCTATGCCAAAGAGACAGTGTTGTTGTCCTTGCAAAGCTTGGTGGTTAGTCAATATCTATCCATGCGCAGTATTCAACAGCAGATACGATTGACTGAAGTTAACTTGCAGTTGCGTCAGCAAAGCTTGGATCTAACCCAACGCAGACTAGAGGGTGGGGTGGCTTCTGCGCTTGATGTATATCAAGCCAATACGGCAGTAAGCAATTTGCAAGCGCAGTTGGCAGACCTCAAGCGGCAAAACGAATTATTGCGCAATCAATTGGCATTACTCACCGGCGATATGCGCCTTAAGTTGGCGCCTGTCGCACTACAGGACTTGCCACAAGCGCCTATTCCACTGGCCGGCATTCCGTCGCGCTTGATGGATGCGCGTCCAGATATTCGCCAAGTTGAACAAGAATTAATGGCGGCGAATGCTAATTTGGCAGTAGCTAAAGCCGCACTTTATCCGTCTATCTCTTTGACCGGTTACTATGGTGGCGAGAGTTTATTATTGCGCGATTTATTGGTACCACCGGCGCGAATATGGGGCATAGGCTTGGGCTTTAATTTACCTATATTCAACGGCGGCCGCTTGCAGTCTAGAGTGGATCAGAGCAGCGCGGTAGAAAAGCAATTAATCGCCAAATACGAAGCGGTTTTGCAAAAGGCCTTTCAAGAAGTGAATGATGCCTTGGTCAATTTGCGCCAACAAGGCGAACGCGAAGCAGCTCTCGGACAGAGCGTGGAGGCGGCGGCTAAAGCATTAGAGATTGCCAATAATCGCTATCAGTCTGGCTATTCAGCCTATATTGATGTGCTTGACGCACAACGGGTGCTGAACGAGGCCAATCAGTCTTATATACAGACGCAACAGGCCAAGCTGGAGGCTAGTATCAGTTTGTTTAAAGCGCTAGGTGGCAGCTGGCAGCCTCAGTCGCGGTAATGCAAAATCTTTAGCACTAACACCATCGCTGCCAGCAAAAACGTCACCGCATTCGCCAATATCACCGGCCAGCTATCTATCAATACCCCGTAGATAAACCACAAGGCTACGCCCAGCGTAAACAGCAAATACATAGGCAGCGAAATGCCAGACAGGTCGCGTGTTTGCCATGAATGCAGCGCTTGTGGCAGAAGCGCGATGGTGGTGAGTAGGGCGGCGATATAGCCTATGATTTCTTGTTGCATCAGGATTCCTTGCTTAAAAAATAAGTGAATAATTTGTGGCAGTTTTCATCAGCGTTAGCGCGCTAGCATGCCAGACATCATGCTAAAATGCCGCCTTTTTTGAATTTCCAGTTTGCCCATTTAGCACACAAATTATATGACAATCCGCACTCGCTTCGCCCCCAGTCCAACCGGTTTCCTGCATATAGGCGGGGCAAGAACTGCCTTGTTTTCATGGGCGTATGCCAAAAAACACGGCGGGGAATTTATTTTGCGCATAGAAGATACCGATGTGGCGCGTTCCACGCCTGAGGCGGTTCAAGCCATTTTAGATGGTATGCAATGGCTAGGCTTGGATTATGATGCCGGCCCTTTTTATCAAATGCAGCGTATGCCGCGTTATCAAGAGGTGATACAGCAAATGCTGGCAGCAGGCGACGCTTATTACTGTTACGCCAGCAAAGAGGAATTAGAAGCCTTGCGCGAACAGCAGATGCAGCAAGGCATCAAACCCCGCTATGACGGCCGTTGGCGTCCTGAGCCAGGCAAAACCTTAGCCCAGCCACCCGCTGGAGTGAGTCCAGTAATACGTTTTAAAAATCCGACTAGCGGTGTGGTGGAGTGGCATGATTTGGTCAAAGGCCATATGAGCATTGCCAATCAAGAATTAGACGATTTGATTATCGCGCGCGCCGATGGCACGCCGACTTACAATTTCTGCGTGGTGGTCGATGACTACGATATGCAGATTAGCCATGTCATTCGTGGCGATGATCACGTCAATAACACCCCGCGACAAATCAATCTGCTACGCGCTTTGGGTGCGCCTTTGCCGCAATATGCGCACCTGTCTATGATTTTGGGCGATGACGGGCAAAAGCTGTCCAAGCGCCACGGCGCGGTCAGCGTGATGCAATATCATGAACATGGTTACTTACCTGAAGCGGTATTGAATTATCTGGCGCGTTTAGGTTGGTCACATGGCGATGATGAAATTTTTACTATGCAGCAGTTTTGTGCTTGGTTTGATTTAGACCACATCACCCCATCGGCAGCGCAGTTTAATACGGAAAAACTGAATTGGCTGAACGCCCACTATATCAAGCAAGCGCCGCTGGCTAAGTTGGCCGATGATATACAAATGCGCCTCAAGCAATTGGGCGTGACGCAGATAGACCCTGAAGCGCTGCAAGCGCGCATCGCTTTGTACCGCGAACGGGTACAAACCTTGCAGGAATTGGCGCAGGCTTTATTGTTCTTTTATCAGCCTGTACCGCCGGCAGCTGAATTGCTGGAAAAACATTTAAGTGCCGATGTGCGCCCCATCTTGCAAGCCATGTTGGCACAATTGCATACGCATGATTGGCAAGCTGAGGGGCTGCATCATCTGCTAGAGCAAACAGTGCAACAACACGCATTAAAGTTTCCCAAAATTGCCATGCCTTTGCGTGTGATACTCACAGGCTCTGCGCAATCGCCTAGCATTCATGAAGTAATGGTATTGATGGGTAAACAAGAAGTGATACGCAGGTTGAGTGAGTTTTTTTCATAATTGTGCGCAAACAATAGAACAAAACGCTATACAATACTGTCATAAAAGTGTCTCGACTAAAAAGAGATTTTCAATAATATGTTTACAAATAAGAAAGGTAAGCTGACATGAATCAAAAAGGGCTAATGCTACAAGACCCATTCCTCAACGCACTTAGAAAGGAACATGTTCCAGTTTCTATTTATCTGGTGAATGGCATTAAATTACAAGGTCAAGTGGATTCATTCGATCAATACGTAATTCTGCTCAAAAATACCGTAACTCAAATGGTGTATAAGCATGCAATCTCCACCATCGTGCCAGGTCGCAATGTTGCGATGCCTGACATGGCTGGCGACGAATAATTTTTCGGCAGACCAATGTCTGATCGGTCTGACACCCATCCTTCCGCAGTTTTAGTTTCCGTTGATACAGGCTCTGCAGGGTACTTAGACGACCTTGCAGAGTTTCAACATCTCGCTATTAGTAGCGGGGTGCAAGTCAAAAATCTGCTGCAAGCTAAACGTGAACGTCCAGATCCCAAATACTTCTTGGGTTCGGGCAAAGTGGCAGAATTAAAGCAAGTCATGCAGTCAAGCGAGGCCAAGCTGGCCTTGTTTAGCCACGATCTCAGCCCATCTCAGCAGCGCAATCTAGAAAAATTTCTTGAATGTCGTGTCACCGATAGGACAGGACTGATTTTGCAGATTTTTGCCCAACGCGCTAAAAGCCACGAAGGCAAGTTGCAAGTCGAGTTGGCGCAACTAGAACACTTATCTACCCGCTTAGTGCGTGGCTGGACGCACTTGGAAAGACAAAAGGGCGGTATCGGCGTGCGTGGTGGTCCGGGTGAAACGCAATTGGAGTTAGATAGACGTATGCTGCGTGTGCGCGTCAAGCAATTACGCGAGAAGTTGGCCAAACTCAAGCAGCAACGCGGTATGCAGCGTCGCTCGCGCAAACGCTCGCATGTGATGACGATTTCTATTGTCGGCTATACCAATGCCGGCAAATCCACGCTATTTAACCGCCTGACTAGCGCGCAAGTGCTGGCTGCTGATCAGTTGTTTGCCACTTTAGATACCACCTCGCGCAAGCTATATATCCCCGAATGTGGCCAAGTGGTGATTTCCGATACAGTGGGCTTTATCAAACACTTGCCACACGCTTTAGTGGAAGCCTTTGGCGCGACTTTAGAAGAAGCCGTGCAAGCAGATGTGTTATTGCATGTGGTGGATATGGCGAGCGCCAATCGCGACGAGCAAATTGCTGCGGTGTATCAGGTATTACAAGAGATAGGCGCGGACACGGTGCCGCAAATATTGGTGCTTAATCAAATCGACCGCAATGGAGTTGCGCCGGCAATTGAGCGCAATGAATATGGTAAAATTGACAAAGTTTTGGTTTCTGCCAAGACTGGTGCGGGGTTTGATTTATTGATGCAGGCTTTAAGCGAGCATTATCAAGCTTATCAAGATTTTTGGACGACACCCGAAGCGTATCAATATCAACAAAGTATTTGAACGGAGATAGCATGGCAAATGATTCAGGTTGGGGTCAACGCAACCAAGATGGACCGCCAGACCTAGACGAGGCATTAAAAGCCCTAGGCAAAAAAATACGCGCTTTATTTGGCATCAAGCCAGGACCAGATAATCCTTCCAACCAACCCTCTGATCATCAAGTGCCGGTCAGCCCAGTGATAGGCTTAATTGTCTTGGTGTGGCTAGCCACCGGCTTTTATATCGTTGACCAAGGCTCACGTGGCGTGGTGCTGCGTTTCGGTAAACATATCGAAACCACTATGCCAGGCCCGCGCTGGCATATGCCGTATCCCATCGAGTCGGTCAGTATCGTTAATATGGAACAAGTGCGCACCATAGAAGTGGGCTATCGTTCAACCGATGCCAACGCTAGCCGCAGCAAAGAACTGCGTGAATCGCTGATGTTGACCGATGATGAAAATATCATAGACCTACAAATCGCCGTGCAATTTAATCTTAAAAGCGTAGAAGAAACCTTATTTAACAACCGCAGCGCAGAAGAGTCAGTGCGTAGCATTGCCGAAACCGCCATACGCGAAGTGGTCGGTCGTTCCAAACTAGACTTTGTACTGTACGAAGGCCGTGAAGAGATTGCGGTGAATACCAAAAAGCTGATGCAGTCCATCTTAGACCGCTATAAGACTGGTATCAATGTGGTCAGCGTGACGATGCAAAATGCTCAACCACCTGAACAAGTGCAGGCGGCTTTTGAAGACGCGGTAAAAGCCAAGCAAGATTTAGAACGGCAGAAAAACGAAGGCCAGGCTTATGCCAACGATGTTATTCCTAAAGCGCGTGGTACCGCCTCGCGTTTGGCGCAAGAAGCATCAGGTTATAAGACCCGCGTGATTAACGAAGCGCAAGGTAATGTCAGTCGCTTTAATCAAAT
>CAYNLW010000033.1:0-12180 GCA_964398195.1 uncultured Methylophilaceae bacterium
AGGCTGTAGGGGAGCTCTGCCCAGTGGGCGGTCATGAAGTCGCTGGTGACGACGGCGCGCAGGGCGACTACGTAGTCGTAGGTGCGGCCATCGCCCATGACGCCGACGGATTTGACAGGGAGGAAGACGGTGAAGGCTTGGCTGGTGAGTTCGTACCAAGTTTTGCCGCTGTTGGGGTCTTGCGTGTTGCGTAATTCTTCGATGAAGATGGCGTCGGCTTGGCGCAGTAGGTCGGCGTATTGTTGCTTGACGGCGCCTAAGATTCGCACTCCTAGACCGGGGCCGGGGAAGGGGTGGCGATAGACCATGTCATGCGGCAGTCCTAGTGCTTCGCCTAATTCTCTAACTTCGTCTTTGAATAAATCGCGTAGTGGCTCGAGTAACTTTAGCCCTAGTTGTTCTGGTAAACCGCCTACATTGTGATGGCTTTTGATGGTGACGGCTTTTTTCGATTTTGCCCCACCGGATTCAATTACGTCGGGGTAGATAGTGCCTTGTGCCAGCCATTTGGCGTTTTTCAGTTGGCCGGCTTGCGCTTGAAATACTTCGACAAATTCTTTGCCTATGATTTTGCGTTTTGCTTCAGGGTCTTCTACATTAGCCAGCTTTTGCATAAATTGCTGTGTCGCATCGACATGAATCACTTTGGCATGCAAGCGCCCGGCGAACATTTCCATCACCATTTTGCCTTCGTTTAAGCGCAGCAGGCCATGATCTACGAAAACACAAGTAAGTTGTTCACCAATGGCGCGATGGATTAATGCAGCGGCAACGCTGGAATCTACGCCACCAGATAAGCCTAGAATCACTTCTTCATCACCCACTTGTTGGCGAATACGCGCAACAGCTTCTTCTATGTAATTGCCCATAATCCAGTCGGGATTGGCGCCACAAATATCTAATACAAAGCGACGCAGTATGGCTTGGCCTTGTTTGGTGTGAGTAACTTCAGGGTGGAATTGCACCGCGTAGAATTTTCTTTGCTCGTCTGCCATGGCAGCTATCGGCGTGGTGGCATTGCTGCCGATAATTTTGAAGCCAGGTGGCAGGGCGGTTACTTTGTCGCCATGTGACATCCACACTTCTAAAATGCCGTGGCCTGCTTGGTTGGTTTTATCTTGTATATCTTGAAATAGCTTGGAGTGGCCGTGAGCACGCATTTCCGCATAACCAAACTCGCGTTTCTGACCTGCTTCAACTTTGCCACCCAGTTGCTGTGCCATGGTTTGCATGCCATAACATATGCCCAGTACCGGCACTCCTAGCTCAAATACAGCTGCCGGTGCTTGGTCGGTATCTTGCTCATAAACACTGGCATGGCTGCCGGAAAGCACTATTCCTTTGGCGCCAAACTGTCTGACAAATTCATCGCTGACATCGCAGGGATGCACTTCGCAATAAACGTGCGTTTCACGAATACGGCGCGCAATTAATTGGGTGACTTGAGAGCCGAAGTCTAGGATAAGGATTTTGTCATGTGCCATAAAAAATTTAGCGGAGTGTGGCTCCGCTTATCTAAAGGGTTTTAAGGGTATGGATCAGCTTATTCAATATGGTAATTGGGGGCTTCTTTGGTAATTTGCACATCATGCACATGAGATTCACGCATGCCCGCTGAAGTAATTTGTACAAACTCGGCTTTCTCGCGCATTTGCTGTATGGTCTGGCAACCCACATAACCCATAGAAGCTCTTAAGCCGCCCATCAGCTGGTGCACCACTGCAATCATGCTGCCTTTGTAAGGCACGCGGCCCTCTATGCCTTCGGGAACCAATTTATCTGCGTTGCCGTTGTTGTCTTGGAAATAACGATCGCTAGAGCCTTTTTGCATGGCGCCTATAGAACCCATGCCACGATAGGATTTGTAGGAGCGTCCTTGGAATAATTCAATTTCACCGGGGGCTTCTTCGGTGCCGGCGAACATACCGCCTAGCATGACCGAATAGGCGCCTGCAGCAATCGCTTTGGCGATATCGCCAGAATAGCGTATGCCACCATCGGCGATAAACGGCACGCCGCTATCACGCAAGGCTTCGGCGACATTAGTTACTGCGCTAATCTGTGGCACACCTACCCCTGCTACGATGCGCGTGGTACAGATAGAGCCGGGGCCGATACCTACTTTAACGCCGTCAGCGCCTGCATCGACCAAGGCTTTGGCTGCTACTCCTGTAGCGATATTGCCGCCTATCACTTGTACTTGCGGGAAGTGTTTCTTTACCCAGCTTACGCGGTCTAACACGCCTTGTGAGTGGCCATGCGCGGTATCTACCACGATCACGTCCACACCTGCATCAGCCAGCGCTTCTAAACGTTGTTCAGTGCCTTCACCTACACCAACCGCTGCGCCTACTCTGAGACGACCATGTTGGTCTTTACAGGCGATGGGGTGGTCGCTAGATTTTTGGATATCTTTGACGGTGATTAGGCCTTTCAGGTTAAAGTCCTTGTCAATCACCAACACGCGTTCTAGGCGATGTTGATGCAATAAAGACATCACTTGTTCACGGCTAGCGCCTTCTTGTACGGTTACCAAGCGTTCTTGTGGCGTCATAATCTGACGTACAGTTTGATCTAGATTGGTTTCGAATCTTAGGTCGCGGTTAGTGACAATACCGATAACTTTGCTGCCATCTACTACAGGCAGGCCAGAAATACGGTGTTGTTTGGTTAGTGCTAGCACATCACGCACTGTCATATTGGGTTGTATGGTAATCGGATCATTTACCACGCCAGACTCGAAACGCTTGACACGCGCAACATGCGAGGCTTGCATTTTCGGAGTCATATTTTTATGAATAATCCCTATGCCGCCTTCTTGCGCCAGAGCGATGGCTAACGGGGCTTCTGTGACGGTATCCATGGCTGCGGATACCAATGGGATATTAAGAGTGATGGAACGCGTTAATTGGGTCGCTAAACTGACTTCGCGAGGGAGCACGTTGGAGTGTGCTGGAACGAGTAATACATCATCAAAAGTGAGCGCATTTTGAATCAAACGCATGGTGTTTTCCTTGCTTCCAAAACGAAATTATACAGATTTATGCATGCTCAGTAAATTGCTCAGTCTTTCAGTAGGCCAATGGGACAAGACCAATGGCGATGGCAATCATATTCGTCTTAGCCTGCGACCTGAGGGCGGGATAGGTGGCCTTACTCAGCTAAATCGCCGCCACCTTTACGCATTACTTTTCCCTCAGCGGCGCGTTGTCTGCGCACTTCTTTGGGGTCAGCAATTAAAGGACGATAGATTTCTACTCTATCCATATGACGTAGCACGGTATCTAGCGCGGTGAGCTTACCAAACAGACCAATTTTATTGCTATTCAAATCTATTTCAGGGAACTGCTCTATGACCCCAGACTGCCGAATGGCTTGCTCTGCAGTCATGCCATCGTGCATTTTGACGGGAATAATGACTTGTTTCTTAGGCAATGCATAAGCAACTTCAACCATTTTGTCTTCACTATTCGGATTCACTTAAATTTTGCCTTATTCAATGATTAAAAAATTTGCTCAGCCCGTTTAACAAACGAATCTACAAAGGTATTGGCGATATGACTAAAAACAGGCAAGATAATTTTACCCAATATCGGGTTGGAAAATTCATATTCCAATACAAATTCAATCTTGCAAGCCTGTTCTGATAATGGGGTAAATGTCCAATTGCCTTGAAAATGTTTGAATGGCCCATCATGCAGGTGCATTTGCATCTGATGCGGGAACTGTTTTTGATTGCGTGTGCTAAAAAATTGCTTTAGCCCATGATAATCAATATGTATGGTCGCGTGCGTTACTTGCTCAGTGCGTTCGTGTACTTCTATGCCGCCACACCAAGGCAAAAACTCAGGGTAGTGTTCGACATCATCGACCAAGCGGAACATCTGTTCGGCGCTATGTTGAACTAATACAGTTTTTTCTACTTTCACCATAAAAAATATCTGATATTGCTATCATTCTCAGTTTGCAAAGGTTTATACCTTGGGAGTCGTGCTAGGACTAGAGTAAAATAGCTATTTTAAGCTATCACCTATGATTCTGTCGCCATGAGTATTGCGCAAAATAAAAAAGCCTTTTTTGATTATTTTATCGAAGAAAAATATGAAGCTGGTCTTGTTCTAGAAGGCTGGGAGGTAAAGGCTATCCGCGATAATCGTGTCAACCTGAAAGAGGCTTATGTGATTATTCAGCGCGGTGAGATTTATTTGATTGGTTGTCATATTACTCCGCTGGGCGCTGCCTCTACCCATATTCGCCCAGATGCAATCCGTACCCGTAAGTTGCTGTTACACAAAGAACAAATCGCTAAGCTAATCGGCAAGGTGGAACGCGCAGGCTATACTTTGGTGCCATTGGATATGCATTACAAAAATGGCCGTATCAAAATCCAAATTGGCTTAGCCAAGGGTAAGAAACAATATGACAAGCGCCAAGCTGAGAAAGAAAAGGATTGGAAGCGAGAGCAGGGCGCCATTATGAAAAGCCATAATAAAAAATAAGCCTAGACTGGTTTTAAGCAACATTGAATAAGCTGTTATATCAGTAGTTTATTTACCTTAAAAGCGTATAATGCGCAGCCTTGGGTTGAATTTTTACTTTTCATCCCCATCCAAGCAATACTTTCATCCATTCAACAGATTTCGGGGCCGACCCGGTTTCGACGTGGGTTGCAAAGCAGTGCAGGGCATACCGAGGCTCAGTTCCCTCGTAAATACAGCTGAAAAAGTATAGTCGCAAACGACGAAACTTACGCTCTAGCCGCTTAATCCGGCTGGACGCTGCACCACCTCTCCCGTGGGGTGGATGGCGCAAGCCATGGCAGCGTCATATACACGGGATATGTGGGATGTTGGGTTACTTAACATGTCACGAGATCCAAGGTAACTCGCCTGAGCTATGTTTGCTCGTTGACGCGGTCTCAGGTTAAATTTAACAACACAGCTAAGTATGTAGAACTGTCTGTAGAGGGCTTGCGGACGGGGGTTCGATTCCCCCCGGCTCCACCAAACAAAAAAAGGTCACCTTAGGGTGGCTTTTTTTATTCATTTATTGACAACTATTATCTAATTTAGAACTCATACACCATGAAGTTTTAATTTAAAAATATATATAATTATTATTAATGATAATAATTAATACAATAAATTATACTTTCGTTTTTAATGTCCCTATAATGCGCCCCGTGATCGCCTAGCGGTGACATTGAATGTAGTGTGAACATATAGTGATAATTTTTAACCTAACCATAATTGAATAGGAGCTAAATGATGTCTTTAGTAAATACCACGGTTAAACCTTTTAAAGCGCAAGCTTTCCATAATGGCAAATTTGTTGAAGTGACTGACGCGCATTTGCGTGGCAAATGGTCTGCAGTTGTGTTCTATCCAGCTGACTTTACCTTTGTTTGCCCAACAGAATTAGGCGATTTAGCCGATATGTACGGTGAATTCCAAAAGATCGGTCTAGAAATCTATGCCGTTTCTACAGATACCCACTTCACTCACAAAGCATGGCATGACGCTTCTGACACCATCAAAAAGATCAAGTATCCAATGATAGGCGATCCAACTGGTACGATTACTCGTAACTTCGGTGTGATGATTGAAGAAGAAGGTTTGGCATTGCGTGGCACTTTCTTGATTAATCCAGAAGGCGTGATCAAGGCGATTGAAGTGAATGACTTAGGTATCGGTCGTTCTGCAGCAGATTTGTTGCGTAAGGCACAAGCTGCGCAATACGTTGCTGCTCACCCAAATGAAGCATGTCCAGCTTCTTGGAAACCAGGTGAAGAAACATTGACACCATCATTGGACTTGGTAGGCAAGATTTAATTTTTTGTTGTAAGCAAGTATAGGAGAACTGCCAAAAGTGGTTCTCCTATTTTTTAATACCTGATCAGGTCAGTATTGTAAAAATCAGAGGAGCGAATATGGCATTAGATAACAACATTAAGACGCAATTAAAAGCGTATATGGAGCGTTTGGTTAACCCCATTATCATTGAGGCGAGCACCGACGACAGCGCAAAGTCTAAAGAGATGTTGGAATTGCTGAATGAGATTGTAGAAACCTCAGCCAAGATTACCCTAGTGCATGTGGATAATGCGCGTAAACCTAGTTTCGCCATTAAGCCTCAAGACCCTAATGCACAAGCAGTAGATGTGCGTTTTGCTGGCTTGCCTATGGGCCATGAATTTACTTCTTTGGTATTAGCTTTATTGCAAGTGAGTGGCTATCCGCTCAAATTAGAGCAAGAAAAAATTGCTGAAATTGCTGCCTTGCAAGGTGAGTTTTATTTTGAGACCTATATTTCCCTAAGCTGTCATAACTGCCCCGATGTCGTGCAGGCCTTGAATATGATGGCGGTGATTAACCCGAATATTCACCACGTCATGGTCGATGGCGGGGTGTTCCAAGACGAAGTGACACAACGCAAAGTGATGTCTGTGCCTAGCGTGTTCTTGAATGGCGAATTATTTGGTGTTGGGCGTATGACCTTGGAAGAAATCGTGCCCAAGCTAGACCAAGGGGCAGTGGCGCGTGAAGCGAAAAAATTAGCTGCTAAAGATGCGTTCGATGTATTGATTATCGGTGGTGGACCAGCTGGTGCTTCTGCGGCGATTTATGCGGCGCGTAAAGGCATTAAAACGGGCATCGTATCTGAGCGCTTTGGTGGGCAGGTGATGGACACTATGGCGATCGAGAATTTTATTTCTGTCAAAGAAACCGAAGGGCCTAAGTTGGTGATGGCCCTAGAAGAACATGTCAAGATGTATAACGTGGATATTATGAATTTACAGCGCGCTAAAGCGATACGCCAAAACGGCATGCTAGAGGTTGAGCTGGATAGTGGCGCAACCTTGAAGAGCAAGGCGGTGATTATTGCCACTGGTGCGCGTTGGCGCGAGCTTGGTGTGCCAGGCGAGCAAGAATATCGTGGCAAAGGGGTGGCCTATTGCCCGCATTGCGACGGCCCTCTATTCAAAGGCAAGAATGTGGCAGTGATAGGCGGAGGCAATTCTGGCGTGGAAGCGGCTATCGACTTGGCTGGTATCGTCGGTCATGTCACGCTATTGCAGTTTGATGATCATTTGATTGCTGATGCAGTGTTGCAAGACAAACTAAAAACGCTATCCAATGTGACTGTGCATGTGAATGCGCAGACCACAGAAGTGGTTGGCGATGGTCAGAAGATGACCGGCCTCAAATATAAAGACCGCGTAAGCGGGGAGATACACCATTTAGAATTAGCCGCCGCCTTTGTGCAGATTGGTTTGTTGCCGAATACTGACTTTGTTAAAGGCACGCTAGAGTTATCTAAATTTAATGAAATTATCGTGGATAGCCACGGCGCCACCTCTATGCCGGGTGTTTATGCTGCTGGCGACGTGACCACCGTGCCTTATAAGCAAATTATTATCGCCATGGGCGAGGGCTCTAAGGCAGCGCTAGGCGCGTTTGATTATTTGATTCGCCAATAATCGCCAGCGCTTATTCGCCTTAGTTTAAATCAACGCTGTTTTTAGTTTTACCTGAATATCCCAAACCTTAATGTTTGGGATATTTTTTATTATTTATTGATGACAATAATCTTCATAAATAGATAAAATGGCGCCTTGTTTGTATTCCCCATCAGCCTATGAAAAAACCCACCGATACCCCCAGTTTTGTTGCCGATGATGAATTTGCAACGCAAGCGCAAGCGGGCAGTCAGCGCTTAGCTGAAGCCGACCAACAAGTTTGTCAGCAGGCCAAGCTGAGCCAAGATGTGATTGCGTATAGTTTATTTGGACAAGATTTAGGTTATTGCGAGGGGGCGATTCTAAACGCACAAAAAATGGCGCAGATTTATCCGGATTGGCAGATGTGGCTATTCCATGATGCCAGCGTGCCGCCACAAGTGATACAGCGCCTACAGCAACTGCAGGTGCACACCTTCGATGTGAGCAGTTTGGGGATTGCCCATTGGCCGGGCACATTCTGGCGTTTTTATGCTTTATGTATGCCGCATGTGCGCTATGTATTATTGCGTGACGTGGACTCACAGATAGGTCAGCGTGAACAGGGTTTGGTATTGGATTGGCTAGCTAGCGGCAAGCCGTTTCATATTATGCGCGACTGGTATTCGCATAGCGATTTGATACTAGCAGGCTTGTGGGGGGCATATGCGCCTTTGCTAGCACATATTGGCGAGTGGATAGAAAACTATATTGCCAAGCAAACCTTGCATCCTACCCATGCTGACCAAGAGTTCTTAGCCGCCGTGGTGTGGCCACGTATTAAAAGTTTTGCCTTAATCCATGACAGCATACATCAAGGCGACAATATCACTGCTTTTCCTGCGCCACCGCTGACCAATACTGGGCAAGACGCGCTGGGCGGTTATCGCTATAAATTGCTAGAAATTAGTTTGCAGCAGGCGATTAATCAGGCTTATCAATTAGTCATGCAAGATAGCCAAGGCAAGGTGATTTTTAATTACCCAAGAAATTTTATCGATGGCAACGATGCTTTTCATTTGCCTTATGAATATATTGAATTCATGCAGAATCAGACTTGGCGGCTGTTTGCGCTATTAAATGGCAACGCCATTCAATTAACGGTGTAGCGAATCAAGTTGTTGCTAAACCAGCGCTAGCTTACTTCGCGTCTTTCCATCATGGCCTGCGCTAAAGTGCCAGCATCTACATGTTCTATCTCGCCACCCATAGGCATACCACGTGCAATGCGGCTAACCGCAATCCCCAATTTGCCAACTAGCTCGCTGATATAGTGCGCCGTGGCTTCGCCCTCGACGGTGTAGTTGGTGGCTAATATGACTTCTTTGACCGCGCCATCTTGCGTGCGCTTAATCAGTTTCTCTAAATGAATTTCCTTAGGACCTATGCCATCTAGTGGCGATAGTCTGCCCATCAGCACATAGTACATGCCGTTATATGCTTGGGTTTGCTCCATCAACATCATATCGGTAGGCATTTCCACCACACACAGCATGCTGCTATCACGCTTGCCAGAAGCACACATTGGGCATATCGGCGTTTCGCTAAAGGTATTGCACAACTGACAATGGCTGACCACTTGCAAGGCTAGATCTAAGGCTTGCGCCAAGCCAGCTGCGCCTTTGCGGTCGCGCTGCAATAAGTAATAGGCCATGCGGGTGGCCGATTTTGGCCCTACGCCAGGCAGGCAGCGCAAGGCTGCAATCAGTTGTTCTAAGCTGGCAGGGGAGTTCATCAGTTAGGCTGGCTTGCGCGATAAGTCAGTAGCAGACTAGAAAGGCATCTTCATGCCGGCTGGCATTAAGCCTGCCATACGCGATTCAGAGGTCTTTTCAGCTTGGCTGATGGCATCTTTGATGGCGATGACCAGCAAGTCCTCTAGCGTCTCTTTATCGTCCATCACGCTATCATCAATCGCGACGCGTTTCACTTCATTACGACAGGTCATGGTGACTTTGACTAAGCCATTGCCTGCGCTTCCTTCGACTTCAACATTGGCTAATTCCGCCTGCACGCGCTTCATATTCTCTTGCATCATTTGCGCTTGCTTCATTAAGTTGCCTACACCACCTTTAAACATATTATTTTCCTCGCACGTTATTGAATGGGTTTGATACTGGATGGGATCACTTGTGCATCAAATTCATTGACCAAGGCCTGCACAAAACTATCCTCACGAATGGCAGATTCTGCTCTGGCTTGCACCGCTTCGCGTTCCTCAGAAACTTGTTGCGCTGGGGTATTGCTGACGCCGCCAAGATGAATAGTTAAACGAATCTTTTTGCCAAAATGCTCATTCAGCGCTTGTTCCAGCTTGCTTTGATTGTTGAGCTCAAGCAAAGGTTTAAATTCTTCACTGAGTTTTAACTCAAAATGATCTTGCTGATAGGCCACGAGCTCACTGTGTTGTGCCAAGGTGCGCGCCAAGCCCAATTTCAGTTGGTCCACCAAGCCACGCCAATTACCATCGAAGTCTAAAGCGCTACTGCTGGGGTTTTGCTGAATAGCTGTATCCGGGGCATGAGGCGCTTCGGCCGGCGGCGCAACGTTAGCGCTAGTAGGCTGAATTAAGGTGCTTGCCGGGTTAGACGCTAACGGAATGGTTTTTGTAGTGGTGCTAGGGGCTGGCTCGACAACCGCGCTGGGCTTAGCCATCGTGGCTAGTCGAACAGAGTCTGGGATAGCGGGTTTGCCGGCTGGTGGGCTAGCAGCAGCTGGTGCGCTAGGCGCTGCGCTTGTTGCAGATGCGCCTACTGGCGATGCACTTGATGGCGATGCGTTTGATGCAGCTGGTTTAGTCGCTGATGGACTGGGTGCAGCAAGCGCTGCTTGGCCGTCTTCTATGGGCTGAAATGCTAGCATGCGTAGCATGGTCATATTAAAGCCAGCCAATTCATCTGGAGCTAGCACAAGGTCTCTGCGACCCAAAATGCAAATCTGATAAAACAGCTGTATCTGTTCATCGCTCAGCGCACTCAGCAAGCGCGACAAGCGCTCATGGTCAGGGTCATCGGCTGCTAATTGACTAGGTACAGATTTAATCACCGCAATTCTTTGTAACAAGCTAGCCAGATCCGCCAACGCGCCATCAAAGGAGATGCTGCGCTGATTCATCACATCTACTTGCTCAAATAGCGCTTGCCCATCTTGTTGGCAAACAGCGTCCATTAAATCAAATAAATAATGTCTATCCACCACGCCCAACATGGCGCGCACTTCTTTTTCTTGCACCTTCTGTTCGCCATAAGCGATCGCCTGATCTAGCAATGACAAGGCGTCGCGCATGCTGCCAGCGGCAGCCTTGGCAATTAAATGCAGGGCAGGGGCTTCAGCTGGAATAGATTCTTGCTGCAAAATGGACTGTAAATGCGTCACGATAGAAGCCACCGACATTTGCCGTAAATTGAATTGCAAACAACGCGATAGCACGGTAACCGGAATCTTTTGCGGGTCAGTGGTAGCAAGAATAAATTTCATATGCTCAGGCGGTTCTTCCAGCGTTTTCAGCATGGCATTGAACGAGTTGCGCGTCAGCATATGCACTTCGTCTATGATGTAGATCTTAAATCGGCCCGCAGTCGGCGCATATTGGGCGTTATCCAATAGTTCGCGCATATTATCAATCTGCGTATTGGAGGCCGCATCTACTTCGATAATATCGATAAATCTTCCCTTATCGATTTCCACGCAAGCAGCACATACCCCACATGGATGCGCACTAATTCCAGCTTGGCAATTCAACGATTTGGCAAGAATACGCGCGATGGTAGTTTTGCCTACACCGCGCGTGCCAGTAAACAGATAAGCGTGATGCAAACGCTGGTTATCCAAGGCATTGCTTAAAGCACGCACAACATGCTCTTGACCCACTAGGGTATCAAAGGATTTAGGACGCCATTTTCTGGCTAATACTTGATAGCTCATATCGCCTTATATCTCATCACGGATATCTCATAACGTTGATCTACTTAGCTAGTTGGTCTTATTAGCACTGAAGAGAAAGAGGCGAGCCCAACCCCCGGCACTTGCAGAATCAGTTGTGGCTGCTTCCTTCCGGACCTGACCAGGTTGGCTAACCTACAATGCGGGGAGGCCCGCCGCGCATATTTTAACTTATAAAGTAGTCATTTCCCCGCCCGCCGGAGATAAAATTTTTGTTTCGTAGATAACTGAAAAACAGATATAATCCGCGCCTTGCCGGAGAGATGGATGAGTGGTTTAAGTCACCACCCTGGAAAGGTGGCACAGGGGCAACTCTGTCGAGGGTTCGAATCCCTCTCTCTCCGCCAATACATAATAAAAATCAATTGGTTATTAAATAAAAAATATTAAAACCAACATAAAAACCAACAATAAAATACATGATTATATTTGCTTAATTATGTTCTTACCATCCATTTCTCATTGTCATTTTACAAAATCCCTCAATATTCTAAGGCCACAATACTTGATATGCCTATGTTATATTGTGTTCTAGTGTGAAATTTAAGCAGAGTTTTGTTAATATTTTCTCTATTACAGCTTAAAAAAGTTCTGTAACTTACTTCTTTATATTTTAAGATTTAAATAAATCTCATAGCGACTTTTAAACTTAAACACAAATTATGTCCTCCAAATTAGTTAAAAATATTAAAAAAAACGCTGCACGTGTTGAGAATCCAATTAAATCTAGAGAGATAAAT
>CAYNLW010000034.1:0-12109 GCA_964398195.1 uncultured Methylophilaceae bacterium
CAAGACCAGCAACTGGAGGCCATGATAGGGGCTTGTTGGGATATAGGCTTGGCCATAGGGCAAAGCGTGCGCAGTATCAATGATTGTTTATTAGAGGCCAATAAAGATATTTCGGTGATGACTAACTTGCTGGAGTCGCGCTTTTTATGCGGCAACCGCAAGCTATATCAAGCGCTCAACGCGCGTTTGGCCAATGAACTAAATGCCAGCAAATTTTTTGCCGGTAAATTACAAGAACAAGAGCTTAGACATAAGCGCTTTAATGATTCAGCCTATAACCTAGAACCGAATATTAAAGAAAGCCCGGGCGGTTTAAGAGATTTGCATACCCTGCTGTGGCAAGCGCGTGGCTTGGGCATAGGCAATCACTGGCAAGCCTTGGTGAAAGCTGGGCTGATTAGTCGACAAGAGGCCAGTCAAATCGTCAAACATGAGCGCCATCTACAAAATCTGCGCATACGCCTGCATTTACTGGCTAAGCGCCGCGAAGATAGGTTGATTTTTGATTTGCAAAATGAATTGTCAGCTAGCCTAGGCTTTGTCGATAGTGCCTCTAGCCGCGCTAGCGAACGTCTGATGCGCTCGTTTTATCAATCGGCCAAATTTATCAGCCTAATCAACACCATTATTAGCAAGCTGATGCAGCAATTGGCTTTTCCTAGCAAAGTGAAAATCAAAGCCATCAACAGCGATTTTGCCAGCGCCGATGGGCAGTTGCTGGCGCTGCAAGCCGATTTATTTGAGCGCCGTCCGCAAGCCATTTTTGAGGCATTTTTATTGCGCCAACAATTACCTGAAATAGGTACTTTTAGCCCTGCATTATTGCGTCAGTTATACCAATCGCACCGCCTTATCAAAGGCGCCTTTCGCAGGCAAGCATTGATGCAGCAATTGTTCTTAAAGATATTACAACAACCTATAGGCGTCGATCGCGCTTTGCAAGAAATGAACCGATTAGGCATTTTGGGCGCTTATATTCCGGCTTTTGGCCGTATCAGCGGACAGATGCAACATGACTTGTTTCATGTATATACCGTGGACGAGCATATTCTTAAAGTGGTGGCCAATTTGCACCGCTTTTCTTTGCCGGAATTTAATCATGAGTTTCCGCTCTGCTCGGCCTTATTTAAGCAATTCGACGCGCCCTATTTATTGTATTTAGCTGCTTTATTCCATGATATTGCCAAGGGTCGTGGCGGCGATCATTCGCAATTGGGCGAGCTGGACGCAAAAGGCTTTTGTCATGCACATGGTTTAAATAAAGCCGATAGCCAGCTGGTGGCATGGCTGGTCAAAGCGCATTTGGTAATGTCTAGTACCGCACAGAAATCTGATTTATCCGATCCCTTGGTGATTCAACAGTTTGCCCAACAGGTGAAACAACCACGCTACTTGGTAGCCCTGTATCTGCTGACTGTGGCGGATATACGCGGTACCAGTCCTAAGGTATGGAATAGCTGGAAAGCCAAATTGCTAGAGACTTTATTTTTGGCGACGCAAGCCTTATTAGACGGCAAGCAAGCCTCACAAGCGCATGAAATCCAGCGCAGACAGAGCGAAGCGCAGCAAAAGCTAGGCTATTACGGCATACAACCAGCAAGCTATCAGGCGCACTGGCAGCAATTTGGTGAGCAATATTTCTTGCGCTATAGCAGCACCGATATCGCTTGGCATACACGCTTATTATTGCCGCATTTAAATAGCAACAGCCCTATCGTGAGAGCGCGTTTAAGCCCACAAGGGGACGGCATACAGGTGATGATTTACCAAGCCGACCGCGATAATCTGTTTGCGCAAATTTGCCAGAGTTTAGAACAACTAGGCTTTAGCATCTTAGAAGCCAAGATTTACACCACCCAACACGACTACGCGCTGGATACTTTTTTCATTATGGAACAACAAGATAAGTCGATTAATTATCGTGATTTATTAAGTTATATCGAGTATGAACTAAGCCAACGCTTGACACAGAATCTAGCCCCACAACCGGTCAGTGCGGGACGCTTAAGTCGGCAGGTCAAGCATATGCCGATTCCCCCCAATATTCAGCTACAGCAACAAGCGCAGTCGAATAAAATCGCCTTGGACATCGTGGCCGGCGACCGCCCAGGTCTGCTGAGTAGCGTGGCCTATGTGTTATATCAACATCATTTCAGGATTTTGAATGCCAAGATTAATACGCTGGGAGCGCGTGCTGAAGATAGTTTTTTGATTGTAGCTAGCCCGACTGAGCAAGCTGATCAGTATGCTAGTGAGGCCTTAAAAACAGCGCTGTTGGCTGAGCTAGCTTAAATTCCTAGCTTTAATTTCTAGCCTGGCGGTTCATAGCAATTGCATTAATTGTTGCGGATGTTGAATGGCATAATCTGCGCCCCATAATTCAGGCTGATCATGTTCCGATAAGTAGCCATACATGGCCACCACAGTAGGCATACCGGCAGCGATTCCTGCGGCAATATCGCGTTGCGCATCGCCCACATAAATCGCTTGCTGGGGCGCCACGCTAGCATCTTGACAGGCTTTTAACAGGCCTTCAGGCGCTGGCTTGGGTTGTTGCACATCATTGCCGCAAATCAAACAGGTGGCTTGCGCTAATAAACCCAACGATTCCAGCAATGGTTGTGAAAATTGTCTGTGCTTATTGGTAACCACCCCCCAAGCAATGCCAGCCGCTTGCAACTGGGATAACAGCTCGCTGATACCGGCAAATAATTGCGGTTGGCGATTAAATACTTGGCCATAAATAGCCAAATATTCCTCTACATATTGCGCATATTGGGCATGGCTTTTATCCATATCAAAGCCCACTTTCAATAAGCCCGTAGTGCCGTGCGAGGCATACGGACGTATCTGCTGCTCAGGCAGCTCGGCCAAGCCATGCTGCTGACGCTGGCAATTCAAGGCATAAGCTAAGTCAGGGGCGGTATCTAGCAGCGTGCCATCTAAATCAAACAACACTAAATTGGCCTTCATGCAGGCAGCTTTCTGAAGTGCATTAGATAATTCACCGAGACATCTTGGCCTAGGCTGTATTGTTGGCGTAGTGGGTGATATTGCATGCCTTTCATTTGCACCAAGCTCAAGCCGGCTTGCTGCGCCCAATGCGCTAATTCAGAGGGCTTAATAAATTTGGCATATTCATGCGTGCCTTTGGGTAGCATACGCAACACATATTCCGCACCTATGACCGCGAATAGATAGGACTTGGGATTGCGATTTAAGGTTGAAAAAAACACATCGCCACCCGGCTTGACCAAGCTAGCGCAGGCTTGCACCACAGAGCTGGGGTTGGGCACATGTTCTAGCATCTCCATACAAGTCACCACATCAAACGCTTGCGGGTGTTGTTGCGCCATTTGCTCGGCAGAATTGACTTGATAATCCACCGCTACCCCAGATTCTAGTTGGTGCAGCTTGGCCACATTGATGGCTTTCTCGCCCATATCAATCGCGCTCACTTGGGCACTACGCTGTGCCATAGATTCAGATAAGATACCCCCGCCACAGCCTATATCTAGCACAGCCTTACCCGCCAAGGGACTTTGCTGATCGATAAAATCTAGGCGCAATGGGTTGATATCATGTAGCGGTTTAAATTCGCTATTTTTATCCCACCAGCGATGTGCCAAATCGGCAAATTTCTTTAACTCGGCTTGATCTACGTTGCTTGATGGGGTTTTAGTTTGGCTTGCCATAAATGCACTATTTCCTTAATTTCAGCGGGCTCTATACCGGCAAACGCGCCAGCTAGACCATTTAACTTTTGATACTGCAACTCTCCATCGACCATCACATGGGTCACTTGTTCACGACCGCAGGCATATATTAATTGCGAAATCGGGTCATAACACGGCATGCTGGCAATCTGGGCTAAATCTACCGCGCAAATATCTGCCCGTTTACCCACTTCTAAACTACCAATTTGGCTATCTGCATTAAGCGCCCTAGCCGCTTGTATGGTGGCCATTTCCAACACCTGCCAAGCTGGCAAAGCGGCTGCATCTTGCTGTTGTAGCTTGGCTAACAGCGCCGCATTGCGCATCTCGCTCCACATATCCAAACGATTATTGCTAGCTGAGCTATCGGTGCCCAAGCCCACTTGTATGCCGCGTTGTAGCATAGGCACCACTGGCGAGAGGCCGGAGGCCAGCTTTAAATTGGAGTTAGGGCAATGACAAGCGTTGACGCCAAACGACTGCATTAAATCCAAATCCTGTTCATTCATGATCACGCTATGCACAGCGATTAAGCGTGGGTCTAACACACCCAGCTGGCGCATGCGTTGAATCGGTCTTACCCCATATTGCTTTAGCGCATCATCAATCTCTTGTTGCGTTTCATGCAGATGTAAATGGATGGGCAAATCTAGCTGTTCAGCATAGGTGACAATTTTTTCAAAACTTTTGTCATTCACCGTATAAGGCGCATGCGGCGCTAAACTAGCACGAATCAAATCGCTATCGCGCCACTCATCGCGTATAGCTAAGCCCTTGGCCAAATAATCATCTGCATCATGCGCATATTTGCTAGGGAAATCCATCACTAGCAAGCCGACAAAGGCTCTTAGACCAGACTGTATAGCAGCCTCGGCAGTGGCTTGCGGGAAGAAATACATATCATTAAAGCAAGTGACCCCCGATTGCAGCAGTTCTGCGCAGCCTAATAAAGCGCCATCGCGCACAAAACGTTCCGATACTACGCTTTGCTCTGCTGGCCAAATATGCTGTTGCAACCAAGTCATCAGCGGCAAATCATCGGCCAAGCCGCGCATCATGGTCATGCCTAAATGGGTGTGTAAATTAATTAAGCCGGGAATCAGAATATGACCCGTCAGTTCCAAATGTTGCGCCGCGTGGTAGAGGCGATGAATGTCTTGCTTGGGCTGTAGCGCCACAATCTGGCCATCTAGCACAGCCAGCGCATGATCACTGAGTAATGTTCGGCTGGGTACGATAGGACAAATCCAGTCGGCCTCGACGATAAAATCCACCAGTTGTTTTTGTGCTATCTGACTCATTGCTAGATCTCTCTCACTAGACTGTAGGGTTTGTGATGTGCTTGCATTAATTGGCTAAGTTTTGCAGCGCTTAACTCGCCTGCCCGCCCATTATCACAAAGCCCACCTCTGAAGCCAAGATAATCCGCTTGCAAGGGCTGTAGTGCATGCCAATCATTGATTTGTAATGCGCCGGCCAAACCACATAACAATCCTAGCGCGCGACATTCTTCTACAAAGGCTTGCAACTCAGTGTTAGTGAAGTAATGGCGCAAGCTATGTTGTTTGCCTTGGGTATCCCACATCGCGCCGACAAAGCCTAGCTGTGCCAATACCAACAAAAGATCATCAGGGTAAGTTTGCTCGGCAAATAATACAGCGATTAATTGGCTGTGTTGCGCACTTGCCTGCAAGCCGGATAAGGCCTGTTGCGCGTGCCTGATATCCAACATGGCAAGCTTAATCACATCTACCCCAGTCCCCTGCATGGCGGCAATCTTATGTGGCACGGTCGGGTGATGCGGTGGGATATCGCCTAGGGTGGCGCTGGTCAGCGCGTGGCCTTGTACTTGCTCGACCAATTGCTGCACCAGCGGTAATTCCAGCGCACCCAAAGCACCCTGACTAGGTTGTTTCATATCGATCAGCGCAACCCCTTGCGCCAAGGCCAGCGCGCATTCGCTAGCGTTCTTAACGCTGACTAGAGCTTGCGTCATGCTGCGCCTCATAATCTTGTACTTTTTGTTGCAACCATTGCCAAGCTTGCCACTCACGCTCGCCGGCGGTTTTGTCTATCAGCACTTGTAATTGCCTCATCTGCTGCTGAATTTGCGCCGTGGCTAGCATACCTAAACGGCTGACCAAAACAGCTAATTCAATCACCGCAGATTGCGCCCGATTAAAGCCTTGAAACATGGCGAATTGCGCCTGATGTTGCACAGAAAAATATAACGATGGACGCACTGGATCATCTTCCACATGCACCAAGGCCAATTGCTGATAGGCCAAGGCGCTATCTAATAGCCAAGCGTCTTGTTGTTGCCTGAGTTGCCAGCAAGTATGGCCAGTCAGCGCACCAGCAAACACTCTGACATCATCAGTCATATTTAAAGTGGCGCTTTGTTGTTGCAGTAAATTATCTAAAGTGAGGCTGGGGCGATACGGCGCAATATGCACTAGCCCGCCACGGCGACGTATGCCAAATGGCGCGATATGCGCTTGCCCTGCGCTATCTTGGCTAATCACGATAACTTCCTGTATAGCCTCATGGGCGGCTTGTTGGCCGGCTTGATGAATAGCATGATAAAGCGCTGGGCTGCTCATTTATTTTTGGCTTTCATGGTCAATTGCCTATGCGCCACTTTGCCACGCGGGTCGGTAGGCAGGCTGTTGACGCCCCAGTCCAGTTCTTCATCTTGGATATAGCGTTTTTTTAATTGCCAAGCGATTTGCGCTCGTGCCAACTCAACCCCTAAATAAAACGCATGTGAGGCATCATCATGCACATTCAAATGAGGATAGAGCCGGAAAGGATCGATATCGCATTGCACACCATCGCGGTTATAGATAAACACCCCCTGCTCAGCCACTTGTATGCGGTAATTGGCATCTTTAATCATCTCGGCAAAGGCCATGATTTCTTGTTGGCTATAGGGAAAAGGCTTGCGGTCATGCAAGCCTAGCAAAGCGTTGGAATAGCTACGCGGCAAACGATTATCTTGCTTAGCCGCGTGCATCACTCGCCTAGCGATGTCCGCTTCAGCCACCGCATTGACCGCATGCGCGCTGACTGCGGTGGTGAGCACAGCATTGATCTCCAGCTCAGCAATAATGCCAAACAATAGCGCGTTGATGCCAGTGGTATCGGCATCGGTTAACTCGGTTAAATTGCCTACCCCCATCATGATGGCGATTTCTGGATAGCGTTTGCGTAGCTGAATATAGCGCTGGATAGAGGCGGCAAAACCAAACGGGATAGGCTCTAGAATCGGGTCGGCGATAAATGGTCGATTGCGCTTTTGCATCTCCTCAATCGCTCGATATAAGCTGGCTAATTGATGCGGTTTATTGGCAATCAGAATGGGCGTGGCTGCGACTTGTTCGGCTATCCATAAGGTCTTTTCATTGAGGCTTAACAGGTAATCCGCCCCTGCCTTGCCGGCCAGTAATAATTCCTCTGTTTGCAATGAATCAACACTGACTTTCAGGCCTTGATGCTGTAGCGCTTGAATGCTATCGGCTAAATGGTCAAATGGAGTATTGGGCAGACAGCCTAAGTCGATGACATCGGCGCCTTGGGCTTTAAAATGCAAGGCTTTATCGACTATCTGTTGCACGCTGAGAAATGGCGCGTCAACGATTTCTGCAAAAATCTTGCATTGATATTGAGATAATTCAGACTGGCGTTGCGCCTGACCAAAGAATTGCGGCAAATCTTTCAAATCGCTAGGTCCTCTTACTACCGGAATACCATATTGCGCTTGTAAGGGCTGTAAATCGCCTACGCATAAACCGGGCACAATAATTTTGTCGATTTGCTGCACCTGCGCCAGCCTTCTGGCTATCATCTGCGGGGTCATCAAGGCCGCGACCGAAACCCCAATATTCATCACTTGCGCTTGAAAAGTCTTGCTAGGCAGACTATCCAAAACGCGCTGCAAACTAGTTTCAGCTAGTTTGCCGGTGAGAAATAAAATTTTTTCTGTCACGACTCTGTCAGCCATCAATTAAAGGCCGCATTCTAGCACGCTTGCCGCTGGCGCTGGCTGGGCGGGCAATGCTTAGGCGCGATATGCGCTCAAAGCCTGAGCTAAGGCAGGCACGCTATCCACCACCGTGGTGGCTTCAAATTGACTGAGCTTGCGCGCGTTTTCTAGATCGATATTGCGCGGATAAACATCTACCCATTTTTGTTTGGGCGCTTCGCTATTTAGCTGGGTTGCAGTATCGCAAGCGAAAATCACACTAGGCACACGGCATTTGCCAGCTTGCGCATAGATATTGGTGATTAGGCTATCGGAGATACCACACACCATTTTGGCTACCGTATTCGAGGTGCAAGGGGCGATGACTAGGGTGTGATATAGGCCTTTATAGAATAATTCGACTGGCACGGAACTGGCCGTTTTGTCTTGATAGACTTTACCGATTTGATGTTGATAGCCGTATTGCTGCATGATTTCAGCAGCAGCGCGGCTAACAAATAAGTCTACATTTTGTAAGGTGTGCAATACCTGCAAACATTCGCGCAGATAATGTCCAGAACCGGTTAGCCCCCAAGCGATGCGTTGTTCTGCCATAGCGCACCTATGCGAAAGGATGGTCTAGCACGATGGTTTCATCGCGCTCTGGGCCGGTCGATACGATGGCGACTGGAACGCCGCACAGCGCTTGCAAACGCTTGAGATAATGTTGCGCGTTTTGTGGCAACTGATCCCATTGATTTAAGCCAAAGGTGCTTTCTGACCAGCCCGGCAAAGTCTCGTAGATAGGCTGACAACGCGCCACATCATCGGCTCCTATAGGCAAGGTATCGACCACTTGACCGTCTAATTGATAGCCGGTGCAAATTTGTAATTCTGCGATGCCATCTAGCACATCTAGCTTGGTGATACATAAGCCAGTCAAGCCATTGATACGCGCAGAACGGCGCAAGGCGGCAGCATCAAACCAGCCACAACGGCGCTTGCGACGGGTGACTGTGCCTATCTCTTGGCCTTTGTTAGACATTTGATAGCCAGGTAAATCGGGGGTTTCGATATCCAATTCACTAGGGAAAGGACCGCCACCGACGCGGGTGGTATAGGCCTTGGTGATGCCTAAAACATAATGCAACATACTTGGCCCCACGCCTGCGCCTGCAGCGGCTTGGCCGGAAACGCAGTTGCTAGAGGTGACATAAGGATAGGTGCCATGATCGACGTCTAGCAAAGTGCCTTGTGCACCCTCGAACAATAGGTTTTCGCCTCTTGCATTGGCGACATATAAGGCTGCCGAAATATCTGCCACCAAAGGCCGAATCGCCGGGGCAAGCGCAAGCGCGCTGTCTAGCTGGCGCTGAAAATCGACTGACGCAGTGCCTAAATATTTGCTCAGCACAAAATTATGATAGTCCAACACTTCTGCCAATTTATCGGCAAATTGTTGCGGGAAGAATAAGTCATACAAGCGCAAAGCGCGTCTGGCCACTTTGTCTTCATACGTCGGGCCTATGCCCTTGCCGGTGGTGCCTATTTTCTTATCTAGCGAACGCTTGGCTTCACGCGCCTTATCTAGTTGCACGTGATAATCCAAAATCAATGGGCAACCTGGGCTGACTTTTAAGCGCGATTTCACTTCTAAATCGCCTTGCTCTAGCGTGTCTATCTCATTCAGCAAATGCTGTACGTCTAACACCACACCGTTGCCTATATAACAATTCACCCCAGCGCGCACGATGCCGGAGGGCACCAAATTGAGCTTAAATACTTTTTGCGCCTGACCTTGTCCGACCACTAGGGTATGGCCAGCGTTATGTCCACCTTGGAAACGCACCACACCCTGCGCGTGGTCGGTTAACCAATCGACTATCTTACCTTTACCCTCATCACCCCACTGGGTGCCAATTACCACTACATTTTTCGCCATTATTACCTGCTTGTTGTCTAAAAATTACTACCCTGAAATGATTAAAGCTGAGCTATGCAATAGGCTGCTCATTCAATACGCTGCGTATCCAAACAATAAGCTATGCAATGGCTTGCACTTGCCACTGCCCATCTTGTTTGACCAGTTGTGCTTGGCAAGCCTCTGCTGAGCTTGCTTGCTGACCGGGAAGATGCACGATCACAATATTGCCTTCGCTTCTTAAATCTGCGATGCGCTGTTGTAAAGCGGCATCGGCTAAATCGTAAGGCGCCAGAATTTTTCTGCTGCTGTCGCTTAGTTGGGCGAATGGCAAGAAACCACGCAAATCCAAACTAAAGCCGGTAGCGCAACGCGCCCGACCAAACACTTCGCCTACATTATCGTAACGACCACCTAGCGCTAAAGCTGCCGAACTGCCTGCCACATAAGCCGAGAACAGCATGCCACTGTGATATTGATAACCACGCTGCTCAGATAAATCGATACAGACTTTAACGCCTAACTGCTGCATCGCCTCGGCAGCGCATCTAAGCTGGGCGATGGCCGCGCTAATAGATGAGGTTTTGGGCAAGCGTTTTTCTGCTTCGTCCAATACGCTGCTGTCGCCATTAAGCTCTAGCAGGCTGACAATCGCGGTGCGTATGCCTGCCTCGGTGTTAGCTAGTAAGGCTTTGACTTTGGCTTGGTCTTTAATCTGTAAAGCTTGTTGCAGCGCTTGTTTGCTATCTTCTGACATCTGGCTATTTTGCAACAGACTGGTAAAGATGCCGACGTGGCTAAAGTCGATCAGAATCTGCTGACAGCCCAACAAACGCAGTGCTTTAACCATCAATGATTGAATCTCTATATCGCCCTCTACCCCGCCATAACCGAATAATTCTGCGCCTACTTGTATAGGTTCGCGGGTTTTAATCGCGCCCTCCGCCATCGTGCGTAATACGCTACCGGCATAGCACAAGCGGGTAACGCCTGCTTGATTCATCAGATGCGCATCGATACGCGCAGCCTGTGGGGTAATATCAGCGCGCACGCCCATTAAGCGACCGCTTAATTGATCGACCACTTTAAAAGTGGCGATATCTAAATCGTGCCCAACACCGGTGGTTAGCGACTCCACGTACTCCAACATAGGTGGAATCACATATTGATAGCCGTGGCAGTTGAATAAATCGAGTAACTGGCGGCGCCATTGCTCAATCTGTCTGGCCTCATTGGGCAAGATATCTTCGATGTGTTCGGGCAATAACCAACGATGCATCATATTGAATCGCGCGCTAGCGCTTCCCCCCTTGTTGTTGACGCATATATTTGAAAAAGTCAGAGTTAGGCTCTAACACCAATACATCGCTTTTGCTCTTAAAGCTATTGCGATAGGCCTCAAGACTGCGATAGAAGGCATAGAACTCTGGGTTCTTATTATAAGCGGTGGAATAGATTTCAGCGGCTTGCGCGTCGCCCTCACCCTTTAATTTTTGTGCTTCACGAAACGCTTCTGCCACGATCACTTCGCGCTGCCGGTCGGCATCAGCGCGTATCTTTTCTGCTGCTGCTGAGCCTTCCGAGCGCAACTGATTTGCCACACTCTTACGCTCAGCTTCCATACGGTCATACACCGAGTTGCTGACGTTCTCAGGCAAATCGACGCGCTTTAGACGCACGTCTAATACTTGTATGCCGATTTGGCGCGATTCACGGTCGGCGCGTTGACGCAAGATTTCCATAATCTGCCCACGTTCGCCGGACACCACATCGTGTATGGTGCGCTTACCAAACTCAGCGCGTAAACCATCGTTCACCATTTGCGACAATCGGCGCTCGGCTTGCGCTTCGTCGCCACGCACTGACACATAGTATTTCTTGGGGTCTATGATGCGCCATTTAACAAAAGAATCGACCAACACGTTTTTCTTTTCGCTGGTAATAAAGCGGTCAGGTTCTTCCCAGCTCAGCGTCAAAATACGATTATCAAAATACATCACCGAATCTATCATCGGCGCTTTGAAATACAAGCCAGCTTGCTTTTTAACCGCGATGACTTCGCCCAAACGTTTAACCAAAGCATATTCGCGTTGATCAACAGTAAATGTGGCGCTGGCTAAGACCAAAATCAACACCACTAAGGTGATTAATAACAAGCCTACATTACGCATGGAATTCATTATTCTCTCTCCCTCACACGACCAACTTCTCGGCTACGCACTCGCTCTGGCGCACTCTCTACGCTGGGCGCAGCAGGTGAGCTGGCATTATCGCTAGGCGGTAGTTTGCCGCTATCACTTAAAGAAATCAGCTTATCTAAAGGCAGATATAACAGCGAATTACCCGATTTTTGATCCACGATAACCTTGCTGACGCTAGACATAATCTGCTCTTGCGCTTCCAGATATAGACGCTGTCTGGTGACTTCTGGCGCACGTTGATATTGAGTAAGGATTTGATTAAAGCGACTGACATTACCTTGCGCTTCGTTAATCACGCGGGTCTTAT
>CAYNLW010000035.1:0-12063 GCA_964398195.1 uncultured Methylophilaceae bacterium
CGATTGCGGCGGGCGCCTATGGGGTGCACTTGGGTCAGGAAGATTTGGTGAGCGCCAATTTAGATGCGATTCGTGAGGCGGGTCTGCGTTTGGGTCTGAGTACCCATGGCTATGCTGAGTTGGTGATTGCGGATCGCTATTGCCCAAGCTACATCGCCATGGGTGCGGTGTTCCCCACGAATCTGAAGAAAATGCCAACCGCACCTCAAGGCTTAGGTCGCTTATACGCCTATGCCAAGCTGATGCAACACTACCCACTCGTTGCCATTGGTGGCATTGATGAGGGAAGTATTCATGCGGTGGCACAAAGTGGTGTGGGCTCGGTCGCAGTAGTACGGGCGATTGTGGCCAGCGATGACCCCAAAGCGGCGGTCAAGCGCTTACAAGAGCTCATGAAAACCAACTAAGAAAGTGGTGTATCTTCCTGAATTTAGTGCATAATTTCTGAGAGATGAAATCACGCATGAAGATCCGCAACTACTTAGCACTGATCCTGATGATGATGGCGGGCTATGCAAGCGCTGCCTGGCAAGCGATTGAAGAGGATCGAGGCTTTTACTTTGATCCAAGCTCGGTTCAAACTCAGGGGCAACGGGTCAAGGTATGGGGCTTACACAATTATGAGACGGCATTGCCTCTTGGCAGTAATTTCACCCTTTCTAAGAAAATCATGATTGAGGCAGATTGCCTACAAACCCAATTTAGAACGGTATCGTTCGCCTTTATGACCGAGCAAATGGGTGAAGGCGAGATGATCGCTGGTTACCCACTTACTCAAGGGACTCCGTTCTCACGCTGGCGCTCTCCCATGCCTAATTCTTTTGAATTAGCCTTATTCAATCAAGTTTGTCGTAAACCTGCAACCCCACCTCCCCCAGCACTTGATCCCAATGAATCAATCGAGGTGATTGATGAAAAAGAGCCGGCCAATAGCGTTTGATTACGCAGTTGCGCGCTGAATCCGGCTATCAGCCAGCTCTGGTAATGGGCCAATATCCGGCAACTCTTTCTCAATCTGGTCTTGCTTGAGCTCATATGCCCATGCCAATACTTTGGCTACAGCCTCAAAGAGCTGATATGGCACCGGCTCACCGATCTCCAATTTAGCGTACATTAAGCGCGCTAACGGCGGGATTCGGGCAATGGGGACCGAATGATCTTTTGCGCTCTCCAGAATGCGTAGAGCGATTGCATCGACTCCCTTTGCAACCACCACTGGAGCAGCCATCTTCTCCTGGTCGTAACGCAGAGCCACGGCATAGTGCTCTGGGTTGGCAAGCACCACATCTGCCTTTTCAATCGCTGCCATCATGCGCGAAGTTGAGAGCTGACGCTGCTTTTGCTTAATCTTGGCTCTAAGCTCCGGTGAACCCTCAGACTCTTTGATCTCTTGGCGCATTTCTTCAAACGTCATACGCATTTGTTTACGAAAGTTAAACCACTGAAAGAATACGTCAGCGACTGCAATGAGCACCATGGGAATCAACAGCGCTAGAAATCCATAGGTAATCAGCTGATAGGATTGGGCAAACGCTGTGTCAAGATCTTGATTCACAATCAAGCTAAATGAGCCCCACAGACCAACTAAGTAGGTCAAGCCAATACCTAACAGCAGGGATGCTTTCAGAATATTTTTCAGCAATTCCGCCAAGGTATTCACTGAAAATATGCGCCCCATTCCTGCAATTGGATCCAGTCGCGAAGCATTGAATTTAAATACAAAATAGGGTTTAAACGAGACTAGTGTCAGAGGTGATAGAACCGAAACAATCCACAGTGGCAGCACCAGCATCAAAAAGATCAAACCAAAGCCCAAAAAGGTTCCAAAGCCCCAGCGCCGCATTTGATCGGGCAGCTGATCTGGGGCGCCGAATGTCAGGGCCTGCTTCACCAATAAAACCATTTGATCCAGAAACATTGGGCCAAAAGAAATGACCGCAATTGGTAAGACGGCGATCATGGCAAAGGTCGTTAAATCGCGGGACTGGGGGAGCTGACCCTCTTCACGGGCTTTTTCAAGTCGCCGTTCTGAGGGTTCTAGCGTTCGTTCTTCTTGCTTTTCGTTTTCTTCAGCCACCACGCACTCCCAGCTTGGAAATGCCTAGATCTTACCCTCTTTTGGCAGCCCTACTTGGGATTAGGGTTGGTTGGCGTTATCTGAATACTAGGATCAATTTCCATTAATGCTGCCTTTAATCGGTACTCCTCAACCATCTTCAGGGTGATGTTGATTTCATAACAAATTGGCAGTGAACCCCCTTTAGCGCCAGCGGCCCCACGCGAAAATGCACTACGATGGCCGCATTGCTTACCATCTGGATGCATGCTGTAGGGACAAGGACAAATACCTTTGAAGTTTGCGATTGACTCCTGAATAATCGCTTGTCGTACCTCGCTATCAGACATTCGCTTACTAGCGAACGACGGCGAAGAAAATAAGAGGATTAAAGCAAGTATGTAAGGCATGGTCTTACCATACCAAATTAAGGCTTCGCAGGTGCTTTAGCGGGTGTATCAGTTTTAGCTTTAGGGTCTTTGGCCGGTGGCTTTTGGTTCTTGCGATCTTTGCTCGCCTTTTCTTCAGCTGCTACTTGCTGTGGGCTCAAAGCCTCTTCCTTGGTATTGATGTCTTTTGGAACAACGGCAGTAATCGTGATGCGACGATTGAGTGCATTGCGCGGATCATCCTTCACAAAGGGGCGGCGATCAGCATAGCCAATGACCTCTGCAATCTTATCTTCGGATAAGCCGCCGAAGAGCAACTCACGACGCGCCGCATTCGCGCGGTCGGCTGAAAGCTCCCAGTTGCTGTAAGTAGCGCCAGGCCGATAACCAGAACTGTCAGTATGACCTTCAACCTTGATCTGGAAACGGGATTGCGATAGTGGTTTTCCTAGCTTTTGCAAGACCTGTGCGGTCGTTGCCTCAATCGTGGAACCTCCCAATACGAACATCGGCCGCTTATTCTCAGCCAGAGTAATGGTTAAGCCTTCAGCCGTCTCTTCAATAATCAACTCATTACTGTTTTTCATGAGGGATTGATTTTCAGCGATGAAGGATTCAATTTCCTTACGTAATTCCTGTAGACGCTCGACGTATTTCTTGGCATCCTCCAGGACATCAACTGGAGGAACCTCTTTATCAACCTTGGCTGCGTCAGCGCCCTCTTTATTGGTTTTCGAGTCCTTAGACTGAACGTTGGAGCGACCTTTAAAGTAATCGGCAATATTGTCTTTCTGGGTCTGCGGAATCATGCTCACGATCCACATGATCAAGAAAAACACCATCATGGCCGTTACGAAGTCGGCATAGGCAATCTTCCACTGTCCACCGTAGTCCTTTTTATGGCGACGGCGAGACTGTCGGATGTACTGTACTTCAGGCTGTTGTTGTTTTTGTTCGGCCAAGATAGCTACCAGGGTTGATTAACGACTTACGCTGCGCATAATCTCGCGCGTATCCTTCTCAAGATCTTCGTAGCTGGGCCTTTGGTCAGAGAACAAAACTTTACGACCAAACTCAACGGCCGCAAATGGAGGAAATTTATTCAAGTAGGCAAGCAAGATGGCCTTAACGGAGTAGTATGGGCGCAACTCAACTTCTGCATCGTGCTGAAGCACTTTCGCAATGGGGCTGACCAAGGAGTAAGAAAGCAACACACCTAAGAAGGTTCCCACCATCGCAGCGGCGATTTTTTCACCAATATCAGGCTGATTAATCGACTGAAGCGCAATCACCACACCCATAATCGCAGCCACAATTCCGAAGGCAGGTAAACCATCGGCGACGGTATGAACCGCATCAGCTGGAACCATGAGCTCTTCCTCTAGAACCTCAATCTCTTCTTGCATGAGGTTCTCAAATTGGGCTAGGTTCATCGAACCGCCCAACATCATGCGCACATACTCACAAATATAGCTAGTCAGGCGCTCGTTCTCCAACACTGTTGGGTAGCGCATAAACAAGGCGCTTCCTTTGGGATTTTCAATATCTTCTTCAACCGAACGCATCCCTCCCCGAGAAATGCGCTGAATCAGCTCAAACATCAAGCACAAAAGGGCCTGATTGGACTTGAGACCAATATTGTTGGATTTAAAGACTTTCTTAAGCGATACAGCGATCTTTTTGAGAACGCGTCCTTTATTGGAGGCGACCATAGCCCCAAAGGCGGCGCCAATAATGATGACATACTCCCAGGGTTGCCATAGGTGATACAAGGCATTAATTGCCTTATCCATATCAAAGCCATCGGAACCAAGGCTAACCCCTACATATCCACCAAATATGCAGCCCAACGCGAGGAGCAATCCGACGCTTAAGTTCATAGAATTTGCCTATCAAATTTTGTCAAAGAGTGACGATGACTGTATCTTAGCAAATATTGATTGCGCAGCCTGAAGCAGGGCTTGGGATTTGGCTAAATTAGCCGAAGACTCAGCGATATCGGTATCCAAGACGGCGGAACGAGCGTTATCGGCATTCAGCTTCTTCAACTCAACCGAATCCTGGGCATTGGTCACTTGGGCATTCATCAGGCCCACCTTCACTTGGGAGGCGCGGACCTGGAGAATCGAGCTATCCAGAGCGGCTGACATGGTTGAGTTAGGCTGCCTTCCAGCAGCCAACTCGTTCACGATGTTGTCCAAGGTAGTCAAAACATCGGTATAACCCGGGGCAACTGATCTAGGGGTAGTATTGCCATTTCCGAAAACACCCATCGCCTCTTTGAAACTTACGGTCTCATCGACTTCGATGTTCATATCGATGGCAACCTTCGAGAGACTTTGAGTATTTGAGAGTGGTTTGAGTATGGGCTGTCCGCTGGAATCCGTTGCTTGAGCAAAGTTTTTAATTGAGTCACGCAATGTGGCAGCCTTTTGATACAAAGTTGTTGCTCTAGTGTCCTGAGCAAAAGCCCCGCCCGACTCAACCACCACTTGCTTCATTTGTGCCAAAGCAGAATTGATGCTGACTAACTGTGCATCTACGTTGCTAATGCGCTCAGCCATCTTTTTTTGGTTAATGACAAACATGTCATATTGGGCTTTATCAAAGTCGAGCTTTAGACCATAGCCAATCGCTTGTGGATTATCGGAGGCGTTTTGATATTTCTTACCAGAGGAGATTTGGGTCTGGTATTTCATCACATCACCCGCCTGCTGCTGAATCGATGTCAGGCTGGCATCATAAATTTGACTGGTTGAGATTCTCATAATGAACTAGGCCTTTGCTTATTCAGAAAGCATATTGAGGAGTAGATTGAACATCTGATTCGCTGTTTGCATAACCTTGCTAGCTGCGCCATACATTTGCTGGAATTTCACTAAGTTGGCCGCTTCTTCATCCAGATTAACGCCGGAGATGGACTCGCGGCGATCCGATAACTGCTTAGAGATCACTTGATTTACTTTATCCGTATTCTTCCAGCTAGAGATCGTTGCTGCGACATCATTCGTAATCGTACTTAATGGATTGCTAAAGCTAGTTCGTAACCCTTGAATGCTATTCGCAGCGGTAGCATCAATATTAAAGTTCTGCGGTAACGATAACTCGGGGCCGTATGAAAGCATGGACACAAATGAGTTTGCACTATAGGTCTTATTCGGCACCAGATTATTGACAACCTGCGCCACGGAAGCTAAATAGTATGAGGAAGTAGGATCGGCTGCAGCCATGATTTCCTCAATCTTTAATACCCGGCTGGTCGCAGCTGGTGTTGCATTCGTATCGACAGAAAACTTTCCATCGACCAAGATGAGTGAGCCATCAGCGTTAGCGCGATACTTCGCAGTCAACTCTGCTGGCATTGTGGTGTTAAAACCTCCGCCAGACTCTTTAAAACCAAATACTGCTGTGATTGATGAATTATTTTGATTCTTGATAGAGTTAACGTCTCTAAAGATTCCAAGCGTTAGCGCACCAACTTCACGCTGAAGGTTGGGAATAAATTTTGCCAATATTTCAAAAGCAGCTCCGGCTTGGCCGGAGGTGAAAACAGATTTAATTTGCGTTGGCGCATTGGTATTGGCAGGATTGCTCGCTACGTTAGAGGACAGCGGTCCAACTAAATGTCCTGTCTGGTCACTCTTCATGTATACATTAAAGATGGCCCCGTCTGAAACGCCAATATCTGTATTAAAAAACTGATTGGCACTCATTCGGTCAACTAAAGAGACGCCACCGATTTGGAATGTTGCCGTACCATCTTCATTAATGATGGTTGAGCCTCCCAATAGGTCTTGTAGGCGCATCGTAATCCGGTCACGCTCATCTAAAAGATCAGCTGATGGGGTTGAAAACCCGGGTGATGAGCTTGCTAAGATTTTCTGATTAATTCCTCGTAATGCAGTCGATAGAGAATTGGACTCATTCAAAATCCCAGACATGTTGGCCTGAGTGCTGCGCTTAATATCGTTGAGGTATTCGCTAAAACTGCTGATACGAGTTGCAAGCTGAGTCGCAGCACCCGCAAAGTTTTGCTTGTTGGTTAAGCTCTGATCGTCATTGGCCAAAGTACCGGCGGCATTCATGAACTTTGATACCGCGTCAGCGATCGACATGGATGGATCAATGATTGCCGCATCCAATCCAGCTACCGATTGCAATAAGGTATTGGTGTAGCTTGTTTTGCTGCGCTGGTCCAGCATTTGCTTCGTGAGCAAATTGTCAACAAAACGGGTAAATCCTTCGACTGCAAATGCAGTACTTCCAAAGTCGCGCGATGTGGGCGCCATCAATCCAATCACATTATTGGCACGACGTCTTGAGAATCCTTCGACATTGGCCCCGCTCACGTTTTGCGAGGTAATGGTCATTCCAGCCTGGGCTATCTCCAGAGCAGAATAGGCATTATTGATAATCGATATGTTATTGATGCTCACAGAGTTTTCCAGTATTAAGTAGTGACTAAATCAATTAGTTATAGCTTCCTCTTTAGATACGGATATTTTTCTAATTTCATTAGTTTTTAGAATTAATTTGTTTGGCGATATTTGACTGATTTAATAGCTGTTCGGTCATCTTTTTGGCGAAGCCCAAACCATCGCCCCGGGTAATCAAAGCAGCCATTTGATCGTCTACCATTTCGAGGTAGCCATTGCGCTTCGATTGCTTCTCAGGATTGAATGGTGAGTTGTTGATCTCACGGAGCATTTGCCGTACCAAGGTGGTCTCAAAACCACGAGCTGCCTCAGCCACTTTCTCGGGCTGATTCATGGCATCCGTCTTCGCAGAATTTAGGGCGACATTGGTTCCCAAATCCCACAAGGAGGATTTTTTATCAACAACAGCGGTACTTGAGCCGATGTTCATTAGATAACCTCTAAATCCGCTTTCAAGGCGCCCGATACTTTCATCGCTTGCAGGATGGCAATCAAATCTTGTGGGGTTGCACCCAACAGGTTCAATGCCTTCACAACCGCCTCTAAGGAAATACTGGGGCCTGAGAACTTGAGTGCATTTTGGCTGCCGCGCTCAATATTAATGTTGTCCACTGCAGCAGCCGTTGTGGGCTGACCAGAAAATGGGGGTGGCTGCAAGATCACACGAGATTGATCAACCTTGGTCTCTACTCGCACTGACAAGTTGCCGTGCGCAGCAGCAAAGGCGCCTAAGCGAACAGACTGGTTCATCACTACAGAGCCGGTTCTAGAGTTCACCACAACTTTGGCGGACTCTGGCAAGGCAACGACTTCTAACTCTTGTAGCTGAGCCATAAAGTTCAAGCGATCAACTGGGTTCGATGGCACGCGCACATTCATCGAGCGACCATCCAAAGGCAACACAGTACCCTGACCAAAACGACGAACAATTGCTTCTGCCGTGCGCTGCATTAAGGAGTAATCTCCGTTCTTGAGATTTAACTGTACAAACTCAGCGGGCTGGGCAACTGGAACCTCGCGCTCTACCAAACCACCAGCTGGAATACGACCGGCCGATAAATGGTTGTTTTGACGAGCATTCAGGTTGGCATAGCCATAACCAGTGATTACTAAAGAACCTTGAGCTTGGGCATAAACCTGACCGTCAGCAGCGCGTAATGGGGTCATTAATAAGGTACCGCCCTTCAAGCTACGTGAGCTACCCATGGCAGAAACGGTGACATCAATCTTCTGACCTGGCTTTGGATAAGCAGGCAACTCTGCAGTTACCATCACGGCAGCAATATTACGTAACCACGTTTGGTTGTTATAGGCAGGCGTATCAGGAATCGTGACACCTAAGGCAGACAACATCTGACGAATACTCTGGACCGTAAATGGAGTTTGAGCGGTGAGATCACCTGTGCCATCCAAGCCAACAACTAGACCATATCCAACAAGCTGATTGGGACGATGTCCAGCAATATCGGTGAGCTCTTTAATGCGCTGGGCACTTGCATCACTAACCAATGCGGTATGGCCCAATACAACTAAGCCAATAGCAACTAATACTTTACTGAAATTAAGTTTGATGTTCATGATCATGACTCACTCAGAATGGGCTTGCTTTGAGCAAAATACGGGTTAACCAACCAGGCTCACGCACATCATCAGTCACCCCTTTACCGCGATACTCAATCCGAGCATCAGCAACCTGTAAGGAAGAAACCGTGTTGTTCACGAGATTGTTGGGATTCACAATACCGCCAAAACGGATGAACTCCTCTTCAAAGCCAACCGCTAATTGTTTCTCTCCAGCAACCACCAGATTGCCGTTTGGCAACACTTCGATCACTGTGACCGTAATAAAGCCATTGAAATTATTTGATGCGGTGCTGCTACCCGACCCATCATGTTGTACGTTACCGCCCACACCTACAGCACCTTTATTACTGTAGTTATTGCTGCCTGGGCCAACGTTAGAAAGACTGCCAGCTAATTCGGCATTGTTCTTACGCTTAGCGGTTGAGCCAGAGTTCTTGCTGGCGCTAGTGGTCTCATTGAGCAGAATCGTTAAGGTGTCACCAACTGCACGAGCGCGACGATCTTCAAATAATGGGCGGTACGCACCAGTCATTGATAATTGCGCAACTGGAAATAAGCTACCAGGACTTGCGCCCATCTCCGATGGAGGCTGTGGCCGTGCCGAGGTTTGGGTTCTAACTAAAGGCTGACGATCAACAGAAGCGCAGCCTGTTAGATAGACGGTGGCGAGAACACCAATGCCAAGAAATAGTTTCTTAATCATCATACTTGTCCAATCCGCTGAAGCATCTGATCCGATGCAGTAATGGCTCGAGCCTGAATCTCGTACAAACGTTGCGCTGCAATCATTTGTACTAACTGCTCGGCAATGTTGACGTTCGATTGCTCCAAATTGCGCTGAGCAACCACACCCGTTCCATTTGTGCCAGGAACGTTAATCACAGGAATACCCGATGCTGGGGTCTCTACAAATAAGTTACCGCCGGTGGCAATCAAACCATCGGGGTTAATAAAGTTGGCGACTACTAAATTACCAGCAGTGAAGATCTTAGTGGGGTCGTCCATGGTGTACTGCACCACACCATCCGCACTAATCGTGATGCTGGTACTGCCGGATGGAATCGAGATGCCATTGCCTACTGTGAATCCTGCTTGGGTCACGATCAGGCCATTTTGGTCAAGAGTAAACGCACCATCGCGGGTATAGGTCAGGCTCCCGTCGGGCATGGTGATCTGGAAGAATCCATTCCCTTTAATTGCAACGTCTAAGGCATTGCCAGTTAACAGTAATGGGCCTTGGGTATTAATACGCTCGGTAGTCGCTAAGCGCGCACCAGCACCAACCTGTAAACCATCGGGCAAGGTTGCTTGACCCAATGTGTAAGAACCTGGCTCACGTAATGTTTGATACATGAGGTCCTCAAACATCGGACGCATAGTTTTATAGGCGGTCGTGGATGCGTTTGCTAAGTTATTAGCAATCGTGTCCAGGTTCATCTGCTGAGCATCTAAACCTGTCTTAGAGATCCAAAGTGAGCGCATCATGATAGTGTTCGCTTTCTCTTAAAAATTAGCCGCGTGATAATGACATCAATGAGTTTGCAGACTTCGCATTCTGGTCAGCGGTCTGAATAAAACGCATATTGAGGTCAAACATTCTGTTTTGTTCAATCATTTGCACCATCGCAGTGGTGGGATTGACGTTACTGAGCTCTACAGCGCCCTGCTGCACGCGCAACATCGGGTCTGTATCCGGACGCTCAATACCGGCGTAGTTAAATAAACCATCTTCACCACGCGTTAGTAATTTAGGATCAATATTGACAAGGCGCAGTCTTTCAATTTCCTCGAAAGGTGTTTTGCTTGCTTCATCAAATGCCGTCGTACCTACAAATTGGGTTGAGATCGTGCCGTCCTGAGAAATCTCAATCTTTCGGGATTCGACTGGAATGGTGATGCGATCGATCTGACCCAACACTTCATTCTTACCCAAGCGCAAGATGCCGTTTTCATCGACACTAAAGCGTCCAGCGCGGGTATAAGCCTCAGAGCCATCGGGGCGACGGACTGCAAAAAAGCCTTGGGCGTTCTTAATCGCTACATCAAAGGGGTTGCCTGTGGTTTGGATAGAACCTTGGGTAAAGTCCGATCCTGGGGTGCTATCCACCACAAATGCGCGGGTATCGGCGCCCTCACCGTCCAATGGAACTGATCGGAATGCAGTAAACATCTCACGAAACCCAGGGGTCTGGGAATTCGCGAGATTGTGCGTGGTGGTGGCCAACTGCCCCATGGCATGTTTGGCCCCAGTCATCGCGACGTATGCAAACCGATCTAACATGGCTTATCCCTTGATTACTCGCTTAATTAAGAAGTCATCTGGATGGTGTCACGCAGAGTCTGGTCAAACGCACGGATACTTTGTGAGTTTGCAGAATACATACGCTGCAAGATCATCAATTTGACCAACTCATTGGAGAGATCAACCGTTGAAGCTTCAACAGCCATTGACTTGATTTCACCAAAGGAGCCATTACCAGCACGGCCAATGCGAACACCATTGTCACCCTCGGTACCAGAGCGATAGCTTGGTGCAAAGGCATTGTTGCCAACCGGGATCAATTGCTCATCGGCATCGAACTGAGCGAGCGCAATCTGACCAGCAACAATCTTGCGACCATTGCCATAGACACCCACAATCATTCCGCTTGAGTCAATCGAAACACTTGACAACTCAGAACGTGGCTCGCCATTTTGGTAGCTCTGATTAACCATGAAAGATGAAGCTTGCAGCTGTGTATCTGAAAGATCGAGTTCAAAAATCAGAGGAATTGTGGTGTTTTGCTGTGAACCAGCGCTTACACGTGTGCTTAACTTTGTTGTGGTGCTAAATACGGGCTTACCTGATCCGGTGTCGGTAATCAATGAGTCAATATTTCGGCCACCAATAAAGCCCATCGTCGCAACGGTTCTGTAACCACCAGCACCAGGATTTTCTGCGGCAGCTGATTTATTGGAATGGGTTCCCGTTACACCCTCTTGTCCATAGAACACACCATTGATTGCAGCATAGACTTCAACATTGGCACGCACAGCGGTCAATATTGAATTTGATGCCTGCTTGTTGGTAGTTCCTTGCACAACCACACGTGTGCCATCAGGTGCGGTCAGGGTCATATCAAGAACTTTCTTGAAAGTCACATTACCGCCATTACTAATTGCAGAAGTTAATGCACCACTTAAAGTAACAGTTTTAGTACCGCTGTCATAAGCCGTCACTGTGAGACCGGTATCCGTGGAACCAGAGAACAAACGCTGACCAATTAATGCATCGCTACCAGCAGTTAAAGCAACAGTGGTAGCACCGATAGCAGATTGAGCTGTAGTAGTAGTAGCTGTATCAGCTGGGTAAAAGGTGAAAGAGGCGCTTGCAGGAATGCTAATGCTTGCACCAGTCACGTTAAGAGTTGTAACTGTTGAACCGGAAGTAACAGCAGTCCTAACCGTTAGACCAGTATCAATACCATTCATGAAAATCTTGCTTCCAACCGGAATGGCAGCACCAGCTACTTTACTATCAAAAGTAATTGATGTATCCAATGCAGTTGTTTGACCAGTTACCGATCCCAAGATGGTTGTAATTGGGGCGGTTTGCACA
>CAYNLW010000036.1:0-10456 GCA_964398195.1 uncultured Methylophilaceae bacterium
AGATGATTGGGGTGGCTGATGGGACTCGAACCCACGACAACAGGAATCACAATCCTGGACTCTACCAGCTGAGCTACAGCCACCATCAGGACACCATCGGAACATCAACTTGGCCTGCCCGACAGGAATCGAACCTGTAACCCCCAGCTTAGAAGGCTGGTGCTCTATCCGGTTGAGCTACGGGCAGATTGTCAGACAAACAAAAGTTGATGGAATATGGTCGGGGTGGAGAGATTCGAACTCCCGACATCCTGCTCCCAAAGCAGGCGCGCTACCAGGCTACGCTACACCCCGAAGGGCGCAAATATAACTGATTATGCCTGCTAGGTCAATCTATAAGCCAAAATGCCTGTTAAAATGGCGGTTTATTTTTTACTCAATTCAACGCTATGTCTGCGCAAATAATTAATGGCAAAAGTATTGCCGATCAACTGTTAGCATCATTACAACAACAGGTACAAAACAATCTCAGTTTGGGGATTCGTGCACCAGCACTTGCGGTGATTTTGGTTGGTAATGATCCAGCATCAAGTATCTATGTAAAAAATAAACGCTTGGCATGCGACAAAGTGGGGATTAGCTCTTTTGCTTATGATTTACCTGCCACCACATCACAGACAGACTTGTTTAATTTAATCGATGAGCTCAATCAGAATCCACAAATTGATGGCATTTTGGTGCAGTCGCCGCTACCTAGTCAAATTGATGAAAAACTCATTATTGAACGCATTCACCCAGATAAAGATGTCGATGGTTTTCATCCTTACAATATTGGCCGATTAACCGTCAGACAGCCCACCCTGCGCTCATGCACACCTTATGGCGTGATTAAGTTACTTCAGGCTTATCAAATAGACCCCATGGGACTAGATGCGGTGGTGGTGGGGGTATCTAACCATGTGGGCCGCCCCATGGCCTTGGAACTGCTGCTGGCAGGCTGCACAGTCACTTGCTGTCATCGCCATACTAAGGATTTAGCAGCCAATGTACGGCGCGCTGATTTGGTGGTGGTAGCAGCTGGTAAGCCTGGGCTGGTGAAGGGTGAGTGGATTAAACCTGGTGCTATCGTCATTGATATCGGCATTAATCGCTTAGACAGCGGCAAACTGTGTGGTGATGTTGAATTTGAGGTCGCTAGTCAACATGCAGCTTGGATTACCCCTGTCCCTGGCGGTGTAGGCCCTATGACGGTTGCCACTTTAATGGAAAATACCTTGCTTGCTCAGTCACTTAGAGATGCTTAGAAGCTTATTTCACATTGTTTTGATTTATTCCTTTGACAAGCTAATTAATCAGTGTAAACTTTCCCGCGCTTGAATTTGGCTAGTTTTCAATAACACTTTTTTATTGGTTTAACCATCATGGCAGAAAAAGCAAATAAACAGTTTGCCCCTTATAACGCAAAGGCAGACGAAGAGTATATGAACAAGAAGCAACTCAATCACTTTCGTCAAATTTTGAACGATTGGAAAAAAGAGTTGAGCGACGATATAGACCGCACGGTACATACCATGCAGGACGAAGTTACTATGTTCGCAGACCCTAATGACCGCGCCAGCCAAGAGTCTGATATGACCTTGGAATTACGCAATCGCGATCGCGAACGCAAACTAATCAAAAAAATTGATGAAACCTTAGCCAAGATAGAAGATGGTGACTATGGTTACTGCAACAGTTGTGGGGTTGAGATTGGGCTTAAGCGTTTAGAAGCCAGACCCACGGCGACCTTATGTATTGATTGCAAAACCTTAGATGAAATCCGCGAGAAACAAGTCGCAGGCTAAGCAATATGAACAACAAAAAAGCCCAGCAATGCTGGGCTTTTTTTATAGCTGAAGATTACTCAGCGTTTTCCGCTGCATCACCCGCTGGTGGATCAATTAAGGCTTTCATACTGAGGCGTATACGGCCCTTTTCGTCAGCTTCAATGACTTTCACCTTGACTGTCTGACCTTCGGATAAGAAGTCAGACACGGCATTGACACGTTGGTGGGCAATTTGAGAAATATGCAACAAACCATCTTTGCCTGGCAATAAGCTCACCACTGCACCGAAGTCTAGCAATTTAATTACCTTGCCTTCATATACCTGACCAAGTTCAATCTCGGCAGCGATTTCTTCAATACGCTTCTTAGCTTCTTGACCGGCTTCTGCATTGACGCAGCCAATTTTGATTGTGCCATCTTCTTCAATATCTATGGTGGTACTTGTTTCTTCCGTAATGGCACGAATCACCGCACCACCCTTACCAATCACATCACGAATCTTGTCAGGATTGATTTTGATCGTAATGATTCTTGGGGCAAACTCAGATAATTCTTCTCTTGAGGTACTCATTGCCTGCTTCATCAAGCCGAGAATATGCATACGGCCTTCTTTTGCTTGTGACAATGCTACTTTCATAATTTCTGCGGTAATGCCAGTGATCTTGATATCCATCTGCAAAGCGGTAACGCCTTTTTCAGTTCCGGCTACCTTAAAGTCCATATCACCTAGGTGATCTTCATCACCCAAAATATCAGTTAATACCGCGACACGATTACCTTCTTTGATTAAACCCATGGCGATACCAGCCACATGCGCCTTAACTGGGACACCAGCATCCATTAGTGCCAAGCAACCACCGCAAACTGAGGCCATAGAGCTTGAGCCGTTAGATTCAGTAATTTCGGAAACGACGCGTATGGTGTAACCAAATTCTTCTTGCGACGGCAATACAGCAACCAAAGCACGTTTTGCAAGGCGACCATGACCAATTTCACGACGCTTAGGTGTGCCAACTCGGCCGGTTTCACCAGTCGCATAAGGTGGCATGTTGTAGTGCAACATAAAGCGGTCGTTATAGGTGCCCTCAAGTGCATCAATCATCTGTTCGTCACGACCAGTGCCCAAGGTGGCAACCACCAAGGCTTGGGTTTCGCCACGAGTAAACAACGCTGAACCATGGGTACGTGGCAATACGCCGTTACGAATGGTAATAGGACGCACTGTTCTAGTGTCGCGACCATCAATGCGTGGTTCGCCATTCAAAATCTGGCTACGCACTGTCTTAGCTTCTAAATTAAATAATGCGGATTTGATTTCGTTGGCTTCTTGGGTAGGCGTATCTTCTTTGATCAGCGCTTCAAAAACCTTAGATTTAATCTCATCTAATTTAGCTGAACGCTCACCCTTAGATTTGATTTTATAAGCTGCATTGACATCAGCAGCTGCCAATGCGGTGACTTTCTCGATAACCGCAGTGTTTGGCTCTGGAGGAGCCCAATCCCAAGGTTCTTTGCCTACTTCAGCAGCAAATTCATTAATCATATCGACCAAAGCTTGAATTTGCTCATGGCCATAGACTACTGAGCCTAGCATCACATCTTCTGCTAATTCTTTAGCCTCAGACTCCACCATCATCACCGCTTCTGCTGTCGCAGCTACCACTAAATCTAGTGCAGTTTCTTTCATCTGTGTGGCCGTTGGATTAAGCACATATTCGCCATTGATATAACCCACTCTAGCAGCGCCTAATGGGCCATAGAAAGGGATACCTGAAATGGCTAGGGCAGCTGATGCGCCAATAATTGCGGGAATATCTGCATCGATTTCACTATCAGAGGACATCACTGTCGCCACTACCTGTACTTCGTTGTAGAAGTCTTCAGGGAATAGTGGGCGTAGTGGTCTATCAATTAAACGCGAGGTCAGCGTTTCTTTTTCAGATGGGCGTCCTTCACGTTTGAAATATCCACCAGGGATCTTGCCAGCGGCATAAGTGCGCTCTTGATAATCGACGGTTAGCGGGAAAAAATCTTGACCTTCTTTGACTTCGCGCTTGCCAACCACTGTTACCAAAACAACTGTGTCACCATAACTAACCATCACAGCACCGTCAGCTTGACGGGCTATCTCACCTGTTTCTAATGTGAGTGTGTGAGCACCATGTTGAATGCTCTTTTTAATTGCTTTTAACATCATTTTTCCTTTACACAAACCATCTGCTATTTACGACGCTAATAACAGATGTCAAAAAAGTAGCTTACGCTACAACAAAAAAACCGAAAGCATAGCGCTATTGATACGCTATGCTTTCGGTCAAGATTCTGCACTGCTTCAAATTACTTACGAATACCTAAGCGCTCGATAAGATTACGATAACGCTCAGCATTTTTACGCTTCAGGTAGTCAAGCAACTTACGGCGCTGACTAACCATAGCCAAAAGACCGCGACGTGAATGGTGGTCTTTTGCATTTGATTTGAAATGCTCAGTTAAAACACCAATACGGCTAGTCAACAATGCGACTTGCACCTCTGGGGAGCCCGTATCGTTTTTTGCTTGTTGATATTCGCCAACAATTTTGGCTTTTTCAGCTGTCGAAATTGACATTACACTCTCCTAATTTTGAACCGCGCATTTTACTCTTAAAAATACGAAATTATCAAGCAATTCCGTTACTTAATTCACTGTTTTGGCGAATTAATCTTTTCGGATTTAATTTTCCTAGTGTTAAGCACTCCGCTAGGCCAATAAATTCTCCGCAATTTTTGTATAACCTAATGATTTCATTGATTTTAAAATCCTGTTCGGTAGCGATAGGCTGACCATGCAAGATGCTGTTCGCTTGTTGCTCAGTTAAGCTAATTTTTGCCAAGTGTTGCATTTTTACATCAACAGGCAACAAAAGCGCGTCCAGTTGCGACAAATTCAGCTGTGATAAATCTTCAAGGGTATAAGCCTGCTGAATATTAAAATTGCCTGTACTCAGTCTTCTTAGCGCCGACAGATGGGCTCCGCAGCCCAGTTGTTCGCCAATATCTTGCGCGAGCGAACGGATATAAGTGCCTTTGCTACATGTCACTTGCAACACCAATTGCTCGGCCTGCCACGAGACTAGCTCTAGTTGATGAATGTTAACTAAGCGGGCTTTAATCTCTACCTGTTGACCCGCTCTTGCGTAGGCATATAAGGGTTTACCATCGACTTTAAGGGCGGAATAGATGGGGGGAGTTTGTTGAATTTCGCCTTCAAATTGCTTAAGCACTTGTTGCAGTTGCGCTTGCTCAATGTGCACGGCTTTTAGTTGAATAATCTCACCTTCGGCATCTGCAGTGCTGGTTTTTATACCCAAGCGGACATGCGCTACATAGCACTTATCGGCGTCCAATAAAAAATTAGCAAATTTTGTCGCCTCACCTAGGCAGATAGGCAATAAGCCTGTGGCAAGCGGATCTAGGCTACCGGTATGGCCGGCTTTTTCTGCTTGATACAGATGTTTGACGCGTTGCATGGCCTGATTACTAGACAGCCCAAGCGGCTTGTCTAATAAAATCACTCCGCTTACCGCGCGTTTTACTTTTTTGATTTGCAACTTGATGAAGATTAATCTTGATCAGCTGGATGGTCTAAGGCTTGATCAATCAACTGGCTTATTTGCATACCGCGATCAATCGACACATCGTAAACGAAATGCAACTGAGGAACGCTGCGTAATAGCAGCCTTTTAGAAAGCTGGCTTCTTAGAAACCCAGCGGATTTTGTTAAGCCTTGCTGCAATGCCGCTAAATCATCGGCAGACTGCTGCGGTGCGCTATAGAACACTTTGGCGTGCGATAAATCCCCCGATACCTCTACTTCTGTCAGGGTGACATGCTGTACACGCGGATCTTTTACCTCGAACTGTAGCAGATCAGCCAGCTCACGCTGAATCTGTTCTGCTACACGATCACTGCGCGCAAAATGCTTAACCATTACAGGGTTCTAGCCACTTCAACCACCTCAAATACTTCTAAGGTGTCGCCCACTTGAATATCGTTGTAATTTTTCAGTGATAGGCCGCACTCAAAATTAGCCTTAACTTCTTTAACGTCGTCTTTAAAGCGTTTCAGCGAGTCTAGTTCACCAGTGAAAATCACCACGTCATCTCTAAGCAATCTAATTTTAGAATTGCGCTTAATAATGCCATCTAGTACATAACAGCCGGCAACACTGCCGACTTTGGATATACGGAATACTTCGCGTATTTCCACCAAACCAATCGCACTCTCTTTTTTCTCTGGGGACAACATGCCACCTAAAGCGGCTTTAACTTCATCTACGGCTTCATAGATAATGTTGTAATAACGTACATCTACACCGGCACTCTCAATCAACTTTCTTGCGCCTGCATCAGCACGCACATTAAAGCCTATTAGCACCGCTTTAGAAGCTACGCATAGGTTGACGTCTGATTCGGTAATAGCACCAACGCCGGTATGAATAATATTCACTTTAACTTCATCTGTAGAAAGTTTTTGCAGTGAAGTAGCCAAGGCTTCGTAACTCCCTTGCACATCTGATTTGATGACCAAAGGCAAGCCCTTCACTTCGCCCTCTGCCATTTGCTCGAACATATTTTCCAGCTTGGCTGCCTGTTGTTTAGCTAATTTAACATCACGGAATTTACCTTGGCGGAACAGGGCGATTTCACGTGCTTTGCGCTCATCGTTCAGCACAATCACTTCATCGCCAGAGTTTGGTACATCTGCCAAACCCAGAATTTCTACCGGTATTGATGGGCCGGCTTGTTTAATATCGCGACCAGCCTCGTCTAACATGGCACGCACACGGCCATAAGCACTTCCGGCAAGCAGCATATCACCGCGCTTCAAGGTACCAGACTGGATCAAAATAGTAGACACAGGACCGCGTCCTTTATCCAAGCGAGCTTCAATCACCAAGCCTTTAGCAGGGGCGTCTTGGGGCGCTTTTAATTCCAAAATTTCGGCTTGTAACAAGACCGCTTCCAGCAAATCATCAATGCCTTTACCGGTTTTCGCAGACACCTCGACAAACATGGTGTCGCCACCCCATTCTTCCGGGACAACTTCATGAGTGGCCAATTCCTGTTTTACTCTTTCAGGATTAGCTTCCGCTTTATCAATCTTATTGACTGCCACCACCAAAGGCACTTTGCCCGCCTTGGCATGGTGGATGGCTTCAATGGTTTGCGGCATCACGCCGTCATCTGCGGCCACCACCAAAATGACCACATCGGTCGCCTTAGCCCCACGCGCACGCATGGCAGTAAAGGCTTCGTGTCCTGGGGTATCTAGGAATGTCACCATTCCTCTTGCTGTTTCTACATGATAAGCACCGATATGCTGGGTAATGCCACCGGCTTCGCCAGAAGCCACGCGGCTGCGGCGAATATAATCCAGCAATGAAGTTTTACCGTGGTCAACGTGACCCATCACAGTCACCACTGGAGGACGTGGTAATAAAGCGGCTTCATGTGTTTCGGTTTCGTCTAAGAAAGCTTCCGGATCATTGGGAGCAGCAGCCTTGGCGGTATGTCCCATTTCTTCTACCACGATAATCGCTGTATCTTGATCAAGTACTTGGTTAATGGTCACCATCATGCCCATGCCCATTAATACCTTGATTACTTCTGCTGCTTTGACCGACATTTTGTGGGCTAGATCGCCTACAGAAATGGTCTCAGGCACCAGTACCTCACGCACAATTGGCTCGGTAGGGGCATTAAAGGAATGCTCGCCATCTTGCTGTTTGTGTGGTTTTTTAGTTTTTTGCGTGCGCCAGCCTTGGTTTAATCCTGTGCTTACATCGCCACGCGTTTTGATGCCACGTTTCTTGTTTTCCGCTTCCATCCAATCCCTATCACGCTGACTGCCTTTTTTAGCGGGTTTATCTTCTGCACGGCCAGGCTCTTTTGCCGCAGGCTTATGTAAGGTTCCTTCGGATAAATTAGCTGGCGCTGGGGCTTCTGCTTTTTTCGCTTCTTCTTCCAGTTTTTTCTGCGCTAATGCTTGTTTCTTTTTAATCTCTTCTTCTTGAATAGCACGTAAAGCTGCATGGCGCTTAGACTCTTGTTCACGCTGTGCGATTTCCTCTGCGGTTAAAGTAATTCCCTTTTTGCTTTTGCTTGAGGAATCTTCAACGCTCTCGGATAGCGTTACTTCTACATTTTCTGCATCTACGATCAAAGCATCTTCTGCATCAACAGCGACTTCCTGCTCTGCAACAGGCTCTGGCTCAACAGCAGTAGGGGTCTCAGTGCGCACTAATACACGCTTTTTCTTGACCTCCACCTGTATCGTTCTGGCTTTGCCAGTACTGTCAGTTTTTTTAATCTCTGTGCTTTGTTTGCGCGTCAGAGTAATTTTGCTCTTAGGTGCTTGCTCACCGTGCTCTTTGCGCAAATAAGACAAAAGCAATTCTTTGTCCTGTTCAGTTAACTGATCAGCCCCGCTTTGCTTATCGACGCCAGCACTTTTTAACTGCTCAAGCAGCAATTCTGCTGGCAGATTTAGTTCTGCTGCAAATTGTTGTACGCTTGTCCCCATTTATCGCTCCTATCTTTAAAGACCTTAGATTTATGCGAACCAAGGGGCGCGAGCGGTCATAATCAAGCTTTTGGCCCGCTCCTCGTCCATTTGAGTCAACTCTACCAAATCGTCTACTGCTAAATCAGCCAAATCCTCCATCGTGAGGATACCTTTTGATGCCAACAAGTGTGCCGTTGCATCGTCCATGCCTTGCATATTGAGTAAATCTGCCGATGCCTCACCTACCTTTTCCTCTTTGGCAATCGCATCAGTTAACAGGGCAGCACGAGCACGTTTGCGCAGCTCGTTGATGGTGTCTTCATCAAAAGCATCGATTTCACTCATTTCATCGATAGGTACATAAGCAATTTCTTCCAGCGTAGTGAAACCCTCTTGTACCAAAATATCAGCAACTTCCTCGTCAACATCGAGTTTGTTCATAAACAAAGCGCGCACTTTGACATGCTCTTCTTCGTTCTTTTTAGCGGCTTCTTCCACCGTCAAAATATTTAATGTCCAGCCGGTTAAATCCGAGGCCAATCTTACATTTTGACCATTTCTGCCTATCGCCAAGGCTAATTGTTCTTCATCAACGACCACATCCATAGAGTGGGCATCTTCATCAACCACAATACTCGAGACCTCGGCGGGGGCCATGGCGTTAATGACAAACTGCGCTGGCTCCATAGACCATAGCACAATATCCACGCGCTCACCGGCCAACTCACCAGTTACTGCTTGAACACGTGAACCGCGCATACCTACGCAAGTACCAACAGGATCTAAACGTTGATCATTGGCTTTAACAGCAATTTTGGATCGCAAGCCAGGATCGCGAGCTGCAGATTTAATCTCTAATAAACCGTCTTCAATTTCTGGCACTTCCAGTTCGAATAGACGTGTTAGAAACTGCGGTGCCACACGAGAAAGAATCAATTGTGGACCTCTAGCAGTTCTATCTACGCGCTCCAAATAGGCGCGTACACGGTCACCAATTCTTAAATTTTCTTTAGCAATCATTAAATCACGAGGTAACACGGCTTCCATTCTGCCTATCTCAATGATGGCATTGCCTTTTTCCATACGCTTAATCACGCCTGAGACCAAGTGCTCTTTTCTGGCCAAGAAATCTTCCAGAATTTTTTCTCTTTCTGCTTCACGCACTTTTTGCAGAATCACTTGTTTAGCAGCTTGCGCACCGATACGTCCAAATTCCACTGACTCTAATGGTTGTTCGTAAATATTGTCTTCTGAGATGGTTTGGCCTTCTAGTCTTTCATCATCTGAATACATTTGCGCACCAGGATTTTCCAGCGCTTGATCATCGTTAAGCACCTCCCATCTACGGAAAGATTCATACTCGCCAGTTTCGCGATCTATGGATACGCGAACATCTGCATCGTCAGCAAAACGTTTTTTGGTCGCAGAGGCGAGAGCAAATTCCAATGCACTAAAAATCACGTCTTTATCAACGTTTTTTTCATGCGCTAATGCATCAACTAGTAATAAAATTTCGCGACTCATGTCTATCTCCGGCTAAAAGCTATATTTAATATTCTGGAACCAAGCGTGCTTTTTCAATTTGTTGTAGCGTAAAACTCACTGTTTCACCATCTACATTCAAATGCACGCAATCTTCTGCTACATCGGCAATACTTCCGACAAAATTTTTGCGACCATCAAGTGCCAATCTCAATTTGATAGTGGCTTTAAATCCTTTAAAGCGCTCAAAGTCAGTAAGCTTTTTTAAAACTCTATCTAACCCAGGCGAAGAAACCTCTAAGCGGTCGTAATCAATATCATGCTCAACCGCTAATACATTACCTATTTGATTGCTAACCAAAACGCAATCATCAATTTCGATGCCATCTGCTTTATCGATAAATACACGCAATAAACGACCACGATTTTGCATCTCAAAATCGACTAATTCGTAGCCTAATTGAGTGACTATCTTTTCAATCATCGCATTTAAATTTTGCAATTCACTACCCGTTAAAATAAAAAAAGGGCTCAACAGCCCACAACTCACACATTATAACGACCAACACATAAACAACAAAGCCCACGATAAGTGGGCTTGAGTTGTCAGACCGAGTGGTCTGAATAGAGAGCCTGGCGGTGACCTACTTTCGCATGCGAGCT
>CAYNLW010000037.1:0-10386 GCA_964398195.1 uncultured Methylophilaceae bacterium
GGCGCCACTTCAACTTGAGTAACACGATTACCTTTTCCAGCCCGCAACTCACGCGTAGACTGAATCAAATCTTGATGAAATTGGTGTAGTTCAAAAGGTTTACTCATTTCTAAAATCCTCTAAAAAATTCTTAAAGATTAAAAAACTTATCTTTTATCCTTAAATATTTGCAGTATATATTCTATAATATAAATTTAACTTTTATGATTTATTACTTATCTCGTTGTTCAAAAAAATAGAAAACAATCATTACAAAAAAATTATAAGGTTTAGGTGGCTTTTGTCTTGATTTTCAACAAGTAGGTATTTAAACCAAATGGGTAATTGAAATTAATCCAAGATGTTCGTAAGTGAAATTATCAATAAAGCATTGATGCTTAAAAAGCCTTGAAGAAAGGTATGCAAGAAAAAGAAATAGAATTCGTAAAAAAGACTATTAAGGTTTGCCAAAAAGGGAGTATTGAATGTATTAAGAAAATACCTATGTGGGGGGTTATTGAATATCTATCAACTAGAGCAGATCAAATAAAACCGTTTCGAGCAAGGGTCTTAAATTATTTCCGTTAATCATATTGCGCATTTGAGATTTTTGATTGACCTTTGCTTCTTAAATTAGAAGGGTTACAAAATGAAATTTACCGCTATCTTGAAATCACATAAAGGCATCTTAACCCGTCGCAAAAACTCTCTTAAATTACTGAATTTAGTAAAAACTAAGTTGGAAAATGAGCCATTCTTTAAAGAACAATCATTAACTCTTTTTTGTGCAGGTTCCTTAGCTAGGCTTGAAACTGGGGATAAATCAGACTTAGAACTTTTTGTTACAGCCAACAATGACAAGAGACTAAGCAGCAGATTATTCGAGGTCACTTTATTTGCTCATTTAATTCGAATAAATCAGGAATTAAATTTTCCACCTTTTAGTAACGATGGTGAGTTTCTAAAGATACATTTACTGGATGATCTCACAAAAAGAACTGGATCCAGAACTGATGATATTGAAAATTTATTCACAGTTCGAATGTTATTGATGCTCGAAAGTTACCCACTAATAAATGAAGAACTATATAGGCAGCATCTCCAAAGTATTATCGAGAATTATTTTAGGGATGGTAAGGGTAGATCGTCTTTTAGACCGCTCTTCCTTTTAAATGATATTCTTAGATATTGGAGAACCTTGTGTCTAAATTATGAAGAGAGGCGTCATGAACCAGAAAGGCCTTGGAGAAAGAAAAACATCAATCTAAAATTTAGTCGCATGATAACCGTATTTGGTACAGTGCTCCCACTTGTGGCTGTCCCAACAGCTAATGTGACAAAAGTAGTAGATTTTTGCAAGTTAACTCCTTTAGAGCGTTTTGCGGTGGGTCTTGATTTTCTTAACGATAATAAATTCCTGGAGGAATGGGAGGAAATATTAAATATTTATGAAGAATTTCTGACCTGGAAAGAAAAAGCAGACATGGAGGAATTTATGAAAATCCCTGAAAATAAGAAAGAGGTAACTGACAAAGCCAATAAATTTTCTAAGTATCTTTACAAATCTCTCTACCACCAAAAAATAAGTGAAGAATATCGTAGATATTTGGTGTTGTAGATGGCGAAAAATTTTTTATTTTTGGAGATACTTGATCCGGAGATTAATACTCTTCTGAATAAGATTACAGAAATTGTCTCTGGTGAAAGTCCTACAAAACCAGTACACCTCACTGTAAGGGGGCCATATCAAGGCAATGTGCCCCAAAAAACATTAGCATATTGCCGCGATAAAATTAAATACGATATTTTGCGAATCAAAAATATTGGAAGATTCTCTAACCCTGATGAAGAGGTTGTTTACTTCCATGTGGATAGTCCTAATCTTCGAAATATTTGGTACAAGCCTGATTATAAAATGGGAGAATTTGGGTTTAATCCTCATCTTTCTGTATATAGAGGTAAAGACAAGAATTTGGCAGATGTTGTTGCTAACTTTCTTGAATGTGAAAATATTGAGCTTCTATGCAATTTATTTCGATTAGTTCCACAGGTTCCTAAACAATTAATATTACTTCCACAGGATATGAAAACATCTGATCATTTTCAACGATTAATAGAGTTAGGACACATAGAAGAAACTTTCTTGCCTCGGCTTAAAGATTTAGTAATCCAATATAATCTGAACAAAGCAAGTACAAACCAACTATTCTTAAATTTTAGGGGGTCCTAAATTTTGTAAAACCACCCTTCAATTGAGATATTCATTACATCGCTGAGTTGAAATAACATGCGGCCATTTGTCTATCAGTGAATCAACTATTTTTCTATTGCTACAATAAATTTGAATGTACCTATAAAACTATCCACCCTGCATTATTCAATAGGGACAACCGCAATGCTTTGTTAAAATAGTGGCAATTTCTATCATGTGTTTGGCCTATCTTGACTACCATCAAATTAAATAAATCCCCTTCCAACTCCCCTGCTACTGGTAAAACACCGGTGCGGCGGGCGCCTAGTCATATGCGTGATAGGACTAAGGCGCCGGTGAAGGCGGGGGTGGCGGATGTGGCGCCTGCAAGGGTTGCTAAGGTGGATAAGCCTGTGCGGACGGAGGGTGAGCGTAGTGAGCGGTCGGAAAGTAGTCGTCAGCGTAATCATCGCTATGATGGTCGTTTGCGTGAGGAAGATGCTGGCGCAATTAGACGGCCGCGTGGTGATGGTGAGGCGAGGTATAGTAGGGAAAACAGCGATCGTCCTTCTAGTCCGCGCCCTAGCCGTGATGAACCGCATTATCGTCAAGCGCCTCGGCGCGGCGGCAAGTTGCGTGATGGCTTTGATGCGCAGGCTAAGCCTAGGTCCGCTCCATCTGCAAACCGTTCCACACAGACTAGCCAGCCAGCGGAATTGCCGCGTTTATCTAAACGTATGTCTGAACTTGGCTTGTGCTCAAGACGTGAGGCTGATGAGTGGATTAGCAATGGCTGGGTTAAGGTGAATGGCAAAGTGGTCAACGAATTGGGAGTCAGAGTTGACCCGCAGGCGGATATTCAAGTGGATCGTGAGGCCAAACTGCATCAGTCGGAACAAGTGACCATTTTGTTGCATAAGCCTGTTGGCTATGTGTCAGGGCAAGCTGAGGATGGTTATCAGCCTGCAGTGGTGCTGCTTCATCCGGATAATCAATGGCCGGAAGACCCTTTGATTAGCAAACGATTTAAGCGTGGCTTTTTAACTGGGCTTGCGCCAGCAGGTCGCTTGGATATTGATTCAACCGGTTTGTTAGTGTTTACTCAAGATGGCCGAGTGGCGCGTCAGTTGATAGGCGAAGATTCTAAAATTGAAAAAGAATATTTAGTCCGTGTAGAGGGTGAGCTATCTGAGCAAGGGCTTAAAAAATTAAACCATGGCTTGCAGCTCGATGGCGTAGCACTTAAGCCCGCTAAAGTCTCTTGGCAAAATGAAGATCAGTTGCGCTTTGTATTACGCGAGGGGCGCAAAAGACAAATTCGTCGTATGTGTGAGTTGGTCGGTTTGCGTGTGGTGGGGCTGAAAAGAGTGCGTATTGGTAGCGTTTCTCTGGGCAAATTACCGCCGGGGCAATGGCGCTATTTGCGGCCGAATGAACAGTTCTAGATAGCGAACAATTCTAAAGCGGAGCTTTCAGCATGGATTTACTATTAATCTTAAAAGCAATTTTGCTGGGTTTGGTGGAAGGGGCGACCGAGTTTCTGCCTATCAGCAGCACAGGCCATTTAATTATTGTCGGCGATTTGCTGCAATTTTTAGATAAGCCACGCCGCGATGTATTTGAGATTGTGATTCAACTTGGCTCCATCTTATCGGTGGCTTGGTTATACCAACAACGTCTGGCCCATGTGTCGCGACAGCTGTTGGTGGACCGCCAAGCGCAACGTTTTGTATTGCATCTTTTCATCGCTTTTTTACCCTTGGCTTTGCTTGGCTTAGCATTTCACAAACAAATTAAATTGGTCTTGTTTAACCCCAGCGCTGTGGCCATTGCCTTAATTGTCGGTGGCTTGCTGATTTTGCTGATCGAGTCGCTCAAACTAAAACCCAACACCCATAGCGTAGAACAGATGAGTGCTATGCAGGCACTTAAAATTGGCCTGTTTCAAGCCTTGGCTTTGATACCGGGTGTGTCGCGTGCTGGTGCGACCATCTTGGGTGGCATGGGAGTAGGACTGTCGCGTCAGGTGGCGACGGAATTTTCATTCTTTCTTGCACTACCGGTGATGTTGGTGGCCAGTAGCTACGATTTGATTAAACATCGCGAGCTGCTTTCTGTAGATGATTTAGGATTATTCGCGATAGGCTTTGTCAGCGCTTTTTTCTCTGCCTTGCTGGCGATTAAGACGTTTATTCGTTATGTCGCCAAACATGACTTTAAAGTCTTTGCCTACTATCGTATTGCGCTGGGCCTGCTGGTATTAGCCTATTTCTTAGCTGGCGAATGAGTAAGCCGCAGCCTTTTTCTGAGCGCATTATCCAATGGCAATTGCAGCATGGCCGGCATCAATTGCCTTGGCAAAATAGTCATGATGCGTATGCTATTTGGGTGTCTGAAATTATGTTGCAACAAACCCAAGTGAGCGCGGTGATAGGCTATTACCAACGCTTTATGCAACGCTTCCCCGATATCCAAAGCTTAGCCGCAGCCAGTCAAGATGAAGTGTTGCGTTATTGGAGTGGCTTAGGCTATTACTCCCGCGCACGAAATCTGCATGATGCCGCACAGAAAATTGTCGATGAATATGCAGGCATTTTTCCGCAACAGCTAGCAGATATGATTAGTTTACCCGGCATAGGTCGCTCCACCGCCGGGGCAATCAGTGCCTTTGCGTTTCAGCAAAAACAGGCGATTTTAGATGGCAATGTAAAAAGAATTTTTGCCCGCTATTTTCTCATCTCCGGTTGGCCGGGCAGCCCTGCGGTAGAAAAACATATGTGGCAATTAGCCGAGTCTTTATTACCTGAACAAAACATCATTGCCTATACGCAAGGCCTGATGGACCTAGGCGCTACGCTATGCACTCGCAGCAAACCACGCTGTGAGCAATGCCCGTTGAGCGCAGATTGTCAGGCTTTTGCACAAGACAAAGTGAGCCAATTTCCAGCTGGCAAAGTGAAAAAAATATTGCCGCAGAAGCACAGCGTGATGTTGATTATTTTGGACGGCGATCAGGTGTTATTAGAAAAGCGCCCTCCCAGCGGCATTTGGGGTGGCTTATGGAGCTTGCCAGAGATAAGCCCGCAAGAGATTGCCGATCATATGGTACTGACCCGCTTTGGACTGCACGCGCAGGCCACAGAACCGTTAGCTGAAGTAGCGCATAGTTTTACCCATTTCAAATTGCAGATTATTCCGCAACCTATGCAGTTGCTGTCTGCCGCTTCTCATTTACACGCACCCAATCTAATCTGGTTGCCTATCAGCGAGGCAATCGGCGCGGCTATCCCCACCCCAGTCAGAAACATATTGCTAAATCTAATGCAGTCTGTTTAAACTTGCACTTTCAGTTTTTATTGCCACATTTATTTGCAAAATGACAAGTGATAAGCATCATGGCTAGCCTCTATAAAAATCGCGCAGATCGCGTGCAAGACGTGATTTTGGCCTACGCCAAACCAGAAAACTCGGTGCGCTACTCATTGACCCACGGCGGCCGCTATCTGCCATTTGAGCAACATGAACTAGAATCTATGCGTCAGCAAAGAGCTTGGGCGATGGCGCGTTTGGTGATAGACAAAGTGATGCGTTTGCCACCGCTAGATTTGAATCGCTTTCGTAGCAAACAATTGTAATCTGCCGCTCACTGGTGTGGCAAAAATTGATATAAAAAAAAGCAGCCATGGTGAGCTGCTTTTTTATTGACTAGCTGACTATATCAGCGGCTAGTGAGAATTAAATTTCGCCCCAGCTTTCGTCCCACATACAGTGTTTAATGGTTCTGCGGTTCTTGATTAATTCATCAATACTAGGCTCATCATTCAATGCACGCTTAATCGCTAACTTGGTCGCTTCGTAATTGTTCTTATACATATCGGCTTTATCCAAATTGGCTTCTTTAACGCAACCTGGATCTATCCATACCAAACTGATAATGCACAAATCATTTACCTGATCTTTAGGGATAATGCCCTCAATCACGCAATCTAAAATCGCATCAGCAGTAGCCGCCTGCACCACGCCACCGAATAACTCAATATTGGCGCTATCTTTCAAAGTTACTTTAGGCACCATCATACAAGCAGGACGCACTAATTGATTGATATCACGCACCGCAAACATCGCCGTATGGCCTTTACTTTGCGCCATCATATTGGCAAATGCAGCGCCCACTGGACCATCGACTGCACCGATAAGAATTTCTGGCATCGCCGCTGTCACGTCTTTACCTGGGCTAAATACGGTGGCTTCACCTGCTTTAAAAATAATCTTGGACATAATTTAAATTCCTAAAAATAAACGGATTAAAAAGCAAAAAACTGCACAAAAATTTCGCGTTGCGTATTCTACCCAAGCATAGATACATCAGCAAATGAACAGCGTATGCAAGATTTAAGTCAGCTGACTTAAATCAGCATAAAGAGATCGCTACACTTGCTATGCAGACTGAGTAATCATGCAGGGCTTGCGCAAGTTTGCCGTGCTAGAAAACTTCACATATACTCTTGCCACGCTTAATTTTAAGGATCAGGTCATGAACAATGCATTTAGTTTTTTAGGTCGAGTATTTCTTGCCCAATTGTTTTTATTGCAAGTGATTGTATTAGTGTATGGTTTTACAAATAATCCAAATGGTTACATTGATTATCAAAATGCACTTGGTCATCAAGGATTACCAGGAATATTTGCACCATTAATTATCCTAGTGCAATTTGTTGGCGGCGGTTTGTTATTACTGGGTTATAAAACGCGGATTGCTGCCATAGGCATGGCTTTATACGCAGTCTTTATTTCATTAGCCTTAGGCCTATCACCATTCCAATATCTAGCCATCGTAGGCGGCTTGCTAATTCTCGCCAATAATCCTGTTACAGCTTATAGCTTGGATAATCTAAAGAAATAAATGAATATGATATTAAAACCACCTCATCCTGGGTTTACATTACGCGAGGATGTATTACCTGCGCTTGGTTTATCAGTAACAGAAGCAGCCGCTCAGTTAGGTGTGGCACGCTCCTCACTATCAAAAGTGCTTAACGGTCGGGCTGCTATCTCGCCAGAAATGGCGCTACGCTTAGAAAAATGGCTTGGGATTGATAACGGTGGTCGCGCAGATGTATGGTTAAAAGAACAAGCGCATTATGATTTATGGCAAGCACGCAGTAAGTTTAAAGCAAGAGTATTACCGGCTGTAAAGAAGGCCGCATAGCAGCAATAAAAACGTTCTGGGAGCTTATGCTTCGCGTAAATTCTTAGGCAGTTGGAAAACGACTTTTTCTTCCACGCCGGCCATTTCGATGACTTGCCCTTGGGTCATGGTTTTCAGGCTTTGAATCACTTCCTTGACCAAAATCTCAGGTGCAGAGGCGCCAGCAGAGACGCCTATACGCGATTTTCCTTGCACCCAGCTAGGCTGTAAAAAGCTGGCGTTATCCACCATATAAGCTTGTGCTCCTTGCAGTTCAGCAACCTCGCGCAGGCGATTGGAGTTAGAGCTATTGGGCGAACCCACCACAATCACCACTTCGCATTGTTGCGCTAAGGTCTTAATGGCATCTTGACGATTTTGTGTGGCATAGCAGATAGAGTCGCTTTTCGGCCCGACTATGCTAGGGAAACGTTTTTGTAAGGCGGCGACGATTTCCGCAGCGTCATCTAAGGATAGTGTGGTTTGCGTGACATAGGCCAATTGCTCAGGGTGTTTCACCAGCAAATTTTGTACATCGTTCACATCTTCAACCAAATACATACCGCCATTACTTTGCCCCATGGTGCCTTCCACTTCAGGATGTCCCCTATGGCCTATCATGACGATTTCTTTGCCCTCGGCGCGCATTTTTTCTACTTCGATATGCACCTTGGTGACTAGCGGGCAAGTAGCGTCAAAAACTTTTAAGCCTCTTTGTTCGGCCTCAGCGCGTACTTTTTTGGATACTCCATGCGCGCTAAAAATCAGCGTGGCGCCAGCAGGCACATGCTCAAGCTGCTCAATAAAAATCGCCCCTTTGGCTTTTAATTCTTCTACCACAAATTTATTGTGTACCACCTCGTGGCGCACATAGATAGGCGCACCAAATTTGCGCAAGGCTTCTTCTACGATAACGATAGCGCGATCAACTCCCGCACAAAAACCACGCGGGTTGGCTAACTTGATTTCGGCCATATTAACTTCCTAGCCAATAGCCGAAGATTAATAGGAACACCAACACAATCACTAATAAAAGAACGCGACGCGCCATCGCAAGCGATGCATTGATTTCATCTGGTCCAGGATCATCGCCTATGCCAGCTTCAGGACGTTGAATTTCGTTACCGTTATCAGGTAATTTGTCTGCCAAACGAATATCCAGCGCGCCAGCAGCGCTGGTCATTAAAATCCCTGTTGTGGCATTACTCCATTGATGCGCTTGATGACGCCAGCAATATGCCGCATCTTCGAAATCGCCCACGATTGCAAAACAAATTGCTGTAAAACGCACCGGTAACCAGTCTATCCAGTGATGTATCTTTTGGCTGAAATGATGCAACGGTTTTTGACTTGCTGGTGCCCAAGCTTTTTGTAGTTGTTCACTGCAGCGATATAACACTGCGCCAGCCGGCCCTAGCAAGACAAACCAAAAGATGGGCGCAAACAGACCATGATAGGTGCGCTGCAAAGTGGCCTCTATGGTTAAAGAAGCTAATTGTGTGGCGCTATATTCTTCCATAGGAATTTTTTGCCAAGCCACATAACTTAGACGCGCATCGTCTAATTTTTCTGCGCTTAGCTCTTGATAAATGATTTCTGTCTCTCGACCAAAATTAGAGAACTGCAAAATAAAATACAGCACTACGATATTAATTAGCAGAGCGAACAATAATCCTAATTTAAATAACATCGTAAAATAAAAGATAGCCATCAATATGGTAGGAATCACCACCGCTATCAGCCATGCCAAAACACCCTGACGAGAACTTGCAGGATTAAACGCGCCATTCAACCAACTGATATAGCTATCAAACCATGTCGAACCTTTATCGTTGCGTGGTCGATAGTAAAGCAATACTAAGGCGATAATCAGGGCAATCGCTTTCAAAACTTACTCCTTTCTGATTGGCATATGCACGGTTAAAACACTGTGCTGGACGATTTCGACAGTGGGCAACTGCAAACTCATCGCATGTTGTTGGCAATATTCTACTAATGCCCCATAGGCCTTGCCATAAGCGAATACGGGATGTGCTTTGATACTGACCGCAAGCACATGACGCGCTGGGATAGTATCAGCCTTCAGTGGTGCATTGACCTGCGAGTTTGGCTGGATTAGATAGCCTACTCTAGCAATGCGTTGTTTATATTGGGTGACCCGTGGATCACTCATCATGAGTGTTAATGGATCACTATAGTTCACTTGTTGCGCTTTTAAAATCGCCCCCACCTCGGCTTGCTTGCTGCCTAATTTGGAATAAGGACCTTCTACTTCCAAATAAGCGTAATGATAGGCAGGTGCCTGTATCTGCTGAATCGTGACTGAGGCAAACATGCCCCACCACCATAAAATCACTATCACAGGAATGGCACAACAAAGTACAAAATAAATCAGTTGTTTTTTCAATTGCAAGCCTCTAATCAAGCACTACAGCTGCAAAGATACCACATCGCTACGCTCACTGTATATGCGCCGCATCACAAGCGAGAAAAGATTTAACAGCGCATAGGATGCCTGCAAGGTTGTTGCAGGTTATTTGCTATAATAGCCGTCCTTTTGATTTGAGCTTAAGCTTTATGAGCACAAAAAATACCGCCACTTTGTTAGTTACCTGCCCAGATGCCAAGGGAATTGTCGCTGGCATTGCTGATTTTCTTTATCAGCATTCCGCTAATATTTTGCACGCTGATCAGCATCAAGACGCTGAAAATAATCTTTTCTTAATGCGTGTGGAATGGGATTTAACCGGCGCGCAAATCAGTGATAGCAATTTCGCTGAAAAATTTGCCCCCTTAGCGCAGCGTTTTAATATGCAATGGCAACTCAAGCTATCGCAAAAACGTCCGCAAGTAGCGATTATGGTTTCCCAATACGATCATTGTTTGGTGGATTTATTGCATAGACATCAAAGCGGCGAGCTAGCTTGTGATATTGCCATGATAGTCAGCAACCACCACGACTGTCAGCGCTTGGCAGAGTTTTATGGCATTCCTTTCCACTTTGTCGCAGTCAGCAAAGAAAACAAAG